>JBMYWL010000054.1:0-9508 GCA_049607365.1 Alphaproteobacteria bacterium
CACCATGAGCGCTCGGGCCAAGGCAATCCGGCGGCCTTGAGGTCCTGTGGCATATGATTGAATTTCCAGACGTGCATCTTGGTCTTTTTTAACCTCACGGGCAATTCCAACGATTTGCTTTGCAACTTGTGGCTTCAACGCCAATGCACCTTGTGAGAATAAAATACTGTAGTTACGTGGCGCCAAAACGAGTGAGTCCGGCGCTAGTTTTGCAATCTGGATCGGCGGCTTAGCGGTTTTTGGCTGGTTTTGAATGTTTTGAGAGGGGCTGCGGTTTAGAGAACGAAAACCAGGATAGGTACCAGCAACGAACCGCGGCTTCTTTTCGGTTGTGGGTGTTTGTTTGGTGGCCTTACCAACTGTAGTTAGCGGGCTCTTCTCTAAATTTTTTACTGAATTTTGAAGTGAAAAAGATGCTGGAACAGGTTGTGGCGCCTTATATTTTTCTTTTGGCCGAATGACATTTACGCCGGGTTTTATTCCGCCGATAAAGGTTTTCATTTCACCGGTTGTTGTGTCACGAACGAAGACCAATTTTGCGGCATTGGGGTTGGCCTGACCTTGCCCTGCACCGTATTGGTCTGAATCAATTGGCGCTGCCCAATCCTTGAACGAAATTCCCGGTTGGTCGTTAGGGGTTTGACCAAGGTTTGATTGGAAATTTTCTGAATATGTTGGTTCAAAAATGATTGGAGGCGGGGAGGACGAATCATAAACCGGTCTCAGGTCGATTGAGCCACGGGTTCCCAACTCGGCATGGGCCATTGTGTGCACAGCCGACGCCAGGCCGGAAACACAGAAAACAAATAATTTGATGTTTTGTTGTTTAACGAACATGTCTTTAACTCCCTCTGATGTGAAGAAGCTAAGACTTGATGTTGGTTAGGCTTCAGCAAGCCTGTGCAATTTCAAAGCAAAATGTTGCTGGAATTGCACAGGAGTTGCGAATATGGCCGAAAGATATATGGGTTTAGTTGATCTCAACAATGTCGAGGCGGTCTGGGTTTCCACCGTCTGCCTTGTCGCCGCGTGCTTTAACAATCATGCGGCCGGAATCGATGCCTTGTGCAATCAGGTTAGCACGAACAGCAAGGGCGCGTGTAAGAGACAAACGACGTGCATCAGCACCAGATGCGTATGATAACAACTGTATTTGCATGTCAGGATCAGCTTTTAGCTGAGACGCCAGCTGGCCCAAAGCAGGTTTAACTTGCTCTTGCAGCTCGATTGAATCTGCCGAGAACAAAATACGAATTTTTAACGGATCGGTTTTGGCTGGCTGGTTCTGTGTCGCGGGAGCAACTGGGTTTGTGTTTGCAACTTGTGGCGCTTGAATTGGTTGGGTGTTTGTTGTGTCCAAACCCAATGCACCGCCTGAAACAAAGTTAGATGGTGCTTTTGGTGTACGCGAAATTGTTGTCTTCGGCTGTCTGGTCGGCTGAACAGGTTGCTGTACGAAAATACTCGTCGTGGCAGGTTTAGTCGTTGTCGTGTCGGTGTTTGTGCTGGCTACGTTGGTACTACGTCTTGGCGGATTGCCCTTTGGACGCGGGATTGCAACGCGGATGCCTGGCTTCACGCCGCCAACGAACGAACGGGTGTTGGTGTTGCCGGTTGGGGCTAAGCTAACCACAGAGTTGGATGATACAGCCTGACCATTTCCAGTGTTGCCAACTGTTCCGTCTGAAATAACAACGGTGTCAGCAGCAATAGTGGTGCCGGTTCTAATTTCATTTACCGGACGTCCGAAACTCGTAGTTTCAATAACACCACCACGGTCCAGTGTTGCATAAGCTTCGTCTACGATCGGTAAACCATCGCCAATTCCGCCTTCAAAGTTTCGAACCTCAAAAGATGTTGCGGAAATCGGTGTAATTGTTCCGGTGGAATTTCCGTTTGCAATAACTGGCGGTGCATTTACGCCAAATGTTGAGCCTGACTGCGTCTGGTCGAAATTAATTGATGCGCCGCGTGCGTTTGTTGTCGCAATCGTTGGCGGAGAAACAGATTGTACTTGAACAGGCTGAACGTTGCTTGAAGGGAAACCAAAAGCCGGTGCTGGCTGCGGTGCAGTCGCTGGCAGAGGTGGTTGAGAAAGATCCGACCCACCTTGCTGAAGAATAAGCCCGTTGTTTTTAAGATCTACAGAGCCGCGCGTACCTACCTGCGCATGAAGGCTAGAAGAAAGCACAACAGAAGTGACGGCAACAGTCAGAAAGCCAGTTGCACATAAATCTAGAGCTTTTTTACCCAGCGTAAACGCCATAAGTCTTATCCAATTCAATCGAATAGCAAAAACAAAACACACAATTTATTGTCACGTAGATCCTTCTTTGGATTCTATCGGAAATCAAATCGTGCCAGTCGCATTATAAATGTATAAATAAAATATGGTATAAACATAGCCTTTAATTGGCAATGCTTCAAACTTCGCCCGTTGACCATGGCTCAGGCCGCTAAACATGCGCATTGAAAGTGCTGTCAGTCTAGATCTTGATCAAACCGTATCGAATCAGGGTCTTAGGGTGTGAATTGGGCTCACACCCTAAGACTGTAATTCCTGAAGTAAGGTTTGGTGAATACTGGGGTTTGCAGCCACAATCTCGCCAGCCATCAACCTTTTGCTTTTACCTGACAGATCAGTAACTGAGCCACCAGCTTCCATGACCATCAAAATGCCTGCTGCAACGTTCCAAGCTTTCAGGTCACGATTCCAGTAACCATCAAGACGGCCAGCAGCAACATAAGCGATGTTTAAAGCGGCAGATCCAAAACATCTTACACCAGCTGATTTTGCCATGATTTTGGACAGTTCCACGGAAAACTTGTCTTGGTCAGGGCGGCCTTTACTAGGGATTTCTGTTCCGAAGATGCATTCGTTCATTTCAGACCGACCAGCGATACGAAAGCGCTTTTCGTTCAAGAATGCGCCTTCACCAAGCTCGGCTGTAAACAACTCTTCTTTAAAGGCGTCAAATATCATTGCAGCCTTAACACGGCCCTTTTCAGCGTAGGCAATTGAAATACACCAGTGTGGTAGGCCGTGAAGAAAGTTTGTTGTGCCATCCAGCGGGTCGATAATCCAAAGCTGCTGCTCGTCTTCACCTTCGCCGTCAAACTCAACCTTGGTTGAGCCAGACTCTTCAGCATAAAACGAGGCGTTAGGACGAATTTTACGAAGCTCGGCGATCAGCGTTTTTTCCGCTGTCAGATCAGCGGATGACACGAACTGACCAGGCCCTTTTTTGGAGACCTGGAGTTCTGCCACTTCAAAGAAGTCACGACGTAGACGGTTAGAGGTTTTATAAACCGCTGACCGCATGGATGTTAATAAAGGGCTAAGAGCCATCTTATTTTGCACGCTCCGCGTAAGTGCCGTCAGCTGTGTTTACCACAACTTTTGTTCCAGCGGCGATGTGTGGTGGTACCATGATACGCGCACCATTTTCCAAAACACCTGGCTTGTAGGATGAAGAAGCAGTTTGGCCTTTAACAACGGCATCAGCCTCAACAACTTCCATGACAACTGTCTCTGGCAGAGCGACACCGATTGGCTCTTCTTCATAAGATTCAATCGTGACGTTCATGGACTCTTGCAAGAAAATCGCAGGTTCGCCCACCAACTCTTCATGAACAGTGATCTGTTCATAGTTTTCGTTGTGCATGAAGGTCAGCATTTCACCGTCACGGAACAAATATTGGTATTCTGTTTGGTCAAGTCTTACGCGCTCAACGCTTTCAGATGAACGAAAACGCTCGTTCATTTTTGTACCGTCGCGAATGTCTTTCAATTCGACCTGAAGGTATGCACCACCTTTACCTGGCTGTGTGTGCTGAATTTTAACAGCGCGCATCAAGCGGTTTTTGTGTTCAATGATGTTACCGGGACGGATGTTGTTACCATCAATTTTCATGTCGAATGGCTCCTGAGTTGGGTCGCGAACAAGGCGCGATACGTAAGATTAGTGCTCTACTTTGATGGCGGTGTACCCGATTAAGCGCACAACTCAAAGTCTGATCAGGTCATGACTGACTATTTGTGAATGGTGTACCAGCCAGAAATCGGCTGGAGCATCGTTCAAAGTGGGTAGTTTTTGACTGCCACGCAAGTCGAGCGCACAAGGCAATTCCATCACTTCAAGCCACCAGTTTGCATCATGTACGCCGGTGTTTAATTCACCATCTTCGTTTTCACTTTGGGTGCTTGCATCAAAAACCAACAAGTCGGCACCGCGCTCTGCTGCTTCCATCGCTTGATGGCGGGCAGAACTCGCCGATGGGCACAAAACGGCGACTTCGCAGTCGGGTCTATCATCAGAGCTAAGGTCAAGCATAGAGAAGCCGACAGGGTCAACAAGAATGCCGTCAACAGGCAGATCAAGCTTGTTTGCGTTGGTCACCAACGACATGGAGGCAATGTCAGCTTCTTCCAAAGCCTTGAGAATTGCTGGGGCTTGCGGATCGTCTTGACGAACAAGGCCGCAAGCGAAATTGGGGTGATTTATAAGATCAGGCAGACAGTCGAGATCAACCTCGACTATCAAACCTAACAAAAAATCATCTATGTGGGATAAGGGGTTCACGCTTTTCCAAGATAAATATTAACAATGGTGTCTAGCATTTTCAGTGCTTCCTCGCGCGGGCGCTGGAAGGTGTTACGGCCAATGATTGAACCATTAGCACCACCGTCACGAAGCTCGCGAATTTCACTGTAAAGTGTTTCTAGATCTTTTGAAGCACCACCAGAGAAGACAACGATGCGACGACCATTGAAGCTAGACTGAACAACATGTTCAATACGTTGGGTAAGGGTGTCAAGCGCGATGCCTTGTTCAGCGTAGACTTTTTGCGCTTCCGGCTGGTAAACGTCTGCTTTTGGCGGCTTTACCTTAATAATGTGGGCACCGAGAAGAGCTGCCATATGTGCTGCGTAAGCCGTTACATCCAACGCTGTTTCACCAACTGCGGTTAGGTTACCACCGCGTGGGTATGACCAGATGACCACAGCAAGACCAACAGATTTGGCTTCTTCGGCCATCTCGCGGATCTCTTCCATCATTTCAAACTGATCGTCAGCACCGGGATAAATCGTAAAGCCAATTGCTGAACAGCCAAGACGCAGGGCATCTGAAACAGAGCCAGTAATGGCTTGGTCTTTTGATGTTGCATGACTGTTGGAGCTGTTAACTTTCAGGATCGTTGGAATTTGACCGGCGAATGTAGCAGCGCCAGCTTCCAAGGGACCAAGTGGTGCAGCATAGGCTGATAAGCCCGCATCAATCGCAAGCTGATAGTGGTAATGTGGGTCGTAAGCTGCTGGGTTTGGGGCAAAACTACGCGCTGGTCCGTGCTCAAACCCTTGGTCAACGGGTAGGATAACTACCTTGCCTGTTCCACCCAAACGGCCGTGGTAAAGAATGCGTGCCAGGTTCGCTTTGGTACCTGGGCAATCAGACTCATATGAAGCTAGAATAGATTGAACAATTGATGTTGAAGACACTTTGATCACCGCTAAATTAAGAGTTTCAGTTTGTGTTCATTTCTAAGGAAATTGAACTTTCTGAGCCGGACATTAGCGAGTGTCAGAAAATATAACAAATGATCTAGGCGCTTACCCGCTCTTCGGGTTCTGTATTTTAAACACAAGACATGTTCGGAAATTAGAACAAGCCTCTTTATTTTGCCGATAAGTTATGGTCAATACACTGAGTCCTGTTCAAAAAAACAAATTTACCCGTTTGCTTGCCCTCGTGCTGACGCGAAAGCGAGCATCCTAATCAATCGCGAGTTACCTAATCATGGCCCGATCAACATCGACAAATCCTGGAATTCTGAAACGTATGTGGAATGTGTTGTTTAAACCCAGCATGCCCATTTACCGTGATGAACCCAAACGCCCTTCAGCCACACGCAAAGGTACTGCTGATAAAGTAAAAGTTCATAAAAAGAAAAAGACCAAGTCTAAGCACGTTGTTCTAAGTGACCTATCGGTTCAGGAGCAGGGCGAGCGCATTGGGTACATCGACAAGTTGGGTGTCGTGCGGTTGAAAGCAAATGGCAACGAGGTTGGCCGAGTTGGAGATTTGCCAGCTGAGTCCGCTTTGGGGCATTTCATTGAGCTTTACAACGACCATTTGCAAAATTTGGACGCGATGGACCAGAAAGGCTCTGAACTAAAACCTGAAGATATGCTTGCGATTGAGGTTCTGCGAAACGACATTCAAACCCAACCCGGTTTGGGGGATGCGTCTAAACTGAAAGATTTGATGGTTTCAATTGAAGCACAATACAAATCTAACGCTTCAAAATTACGCGCTGACAAAGTGAAGTTACTTCAGGAAATCGACAGGCTTCCGGTCGCATTAGCCTCTGGCGAAATCCATTGGACAGGTGCTGACCAGGAATTGGACGCCATTTGCCAACGGTGGAAAGAAACCATTGGTTTGGACGAGAAAACTCAAGGTGGTTTGGACCATCGTTTGGAGGCAACTCTGCGTGCGTTTAAAGACCGTAAATGGAAATTTTATAACGACTTTGAAGGCAACAAAGCCTTGAAGGAACAAGTTATCCGTCAGGCCGAGAATTTAAGCCGTGTGGATGATGTCGCTGATGCCAAGGCTAGCTTTGAGCGTTTAGACAGGAATTGGCGCTCAATTGGCGCCGTTGAAGACAGTACTGAAATTGTTCTGCGCGAACGTTTGGAGCAAGCAAAAAAAGACTTCATCATTGAGAACGCTGATCGTTTGTCCGAACAGGAAGAGCGTCGCGGGCACTTGATGACTCAAAAAGCGCAAATGGTTTTGGATGTGGAAAGTCTGATAATGTCGGATGATCCACGCACGCTTGCAAACGGAGTTGCGACACACAAAGCAAACCTGTTTCAGATTGAAAAACTGTTGGGGCAGGATGAGCAAACGCTGGATTTGTCGAATAAGCTTACTGCCTTGGCGGATAAAGCAAAGGACATGCAAGCTAAGCGATCTTCTGAGCGACAAACCGAGACCGCAGAAGCGCAAGCCGTCATGGACCGCTTTGCTGTTTTAGCTAAGGCAAATGACAACGGTTTGACATGGAAAGCTGCAGAAAAAGAACTTTCAGAACTTCAGAACAAGGCTAAGTCTTTTTCGCATATATCGCGTGATTTAAGGGCTGCATTGAAAGCCAAAGCGACTGAGGCTGGAAAAGATTTGATTGCAAATCGTACGGCCCATTCTGAACAGATGGACGGTGAGCGAGAAATTAATGCAGCCCGTAAGCGTACATTGATCAACGATTTGCCATTTTACAAAAATGGCGCAACCAGTGCGGAGCTTGTGACCCACCTAAACACTTCAATGGAAGCGTGGAAAAAAGTTGGGCAAGCAGACCGAGAAGTGAACGACAGCTTGTGGGAAGAGTACAGGCAAGCCCGCGATGTTGTTTTCGACAAGGTCAAAGAACTGCGTGAGCTGGAGCGAGATGATTTTAAAGATCGTCTTTCAGGTGCCTTCCTACGTAAGCGTGAAGCTTTGTCGAAATTGGAAGCTGAAGTATCTCACGAAGAATTTTTGATTGATAACATGTCTGACGAGAAAAAAGCGGCGAAAATGAAAACTGCTTTGGTCAAACAAAAGAAGCGCGTCAAAGACTTGCAAACAGATATTTTAGATATCCAACGAAAACTCGCAAAGATGTCATCGGCAAAAAAGCAAACTGTTGCTAAGGTAGAAGTTGCCAACGATAAAGAGGGTAACAAAGAGCAAGATGTTGCAGAATCTGAACCCATTGCTGACACAAGTAACGCTCAAGAACCTACTGAAGCTGTTTGATAAAGATAAGGTAAGAAATAGCGTGCTATCTCTAAGAAGCTTAAATGTTGGGAAAATTGTCACTGAGGCAACTTCCGTTGCTTTAATGACGTTGGCCTTGTCTGGTTTTTCATCAGCCACCGCACAGGCTATGGTCGGTTTGCAGCTGCCCAAAGTTAAGCCTAACGAGCTAAGGAATGGGGATGTGCTGCAAACCGCATCGCCGACATCAATGCCGTTGTACGTTTCTATTAAGCCTGGTGTTAAGCCAAAATTTAGATCTTCAAGTAAAACGGGCACCAAAACTTCTTATGGTGTTGAAAATGGTCTGACGGACTGGGTCATGCCAAGTCGAAAATATCAAGCCACCCGTCAAGAGGTTGGCGTTGAAGGGTCCATGTTGTGCAATGTGACTTTTGACGATGGTCCGCACCCAAAATACGATGCGCAAATATTAGACATTCTGGACCGATACAACGCTCGCGCCACGTTCTATCTGGTGGGGCGAAATGTTAAACGTTACCCTGACACAACCAGATTGATTGCCAGTCGCGGTCATGAAATTGGTCACCATAGTTGGAAACACGACAACCTGAAAAAAATTGGCCGCAACAACATGGCCAAAGATCTGGCCAGAACAAGTGCGACGATCAGAGACACGGTTGGTTTTGCACCGACAGTTTTTCGACCACCTTATGGTAACCACACACCGAGCGTTTTGTCTGTGGCAAAAAGCTTGGGCATGGAGACACAACTTTGGACCGTAGACTCGCTGGATTGGAAACGCGCGCCAGCCTATCAAACAACTGAGCGTGTTCTGTCGCGAACCAAGCCGGGGGCCGTAATTCTTTTGCACTCAATCCATCGCCAAACAGTGGAGGCTTTGCCTGCAATTATGGACGGACTTGTCAAAAAAGGGTGTAAGTTTGTGACATCGTCCGAATGGATTTCCGCCGTATCAGGTTAGCGCTTGCGATGATGCTATTGTCATAGCTTTTGGTGGCTGGCTGCCACTGAAAGATCTACTATTGCATCGAGGCGGTTTGTTTCTAAACTAGCCTTATGATACCGTTTAAACGCCATTATATACCCAACGCCTTAACTGTGTTCCGCCTGTTGGCGGCGCCTGTTTTGGTCTATTTGTTTCTGGAAGACCGCGTTTGGGCGGCTTGTCTGGTGTTCACCCTTGCCGCATTCAGTGACTTATTCGATGGCTTTCTTGCACGTGCTTTAGATGCTGAAAGTGATGTTGGCGCTTTACTTGACCCCTTGGCTGACAAAATACTGGTTTTGATCGGTTATATTACCCTGGCTGCTTGGCAGGTTCTACCGGGGGAGTTGGTGTTGTTGGTGGTTTTGCGGGATTTGGCGATTGTTACTGTTTATTTCTCGTTCCCATCTGCCAAGTTTGACACGCGCGTGGTCGCAAGTCCTTTGAGCAAACTAAACACCGCATTCCAAGCAAGTTTGTTGTTTATCGCTTACTGGGTTTTGGGTCTGCCGCAGTTGGGAATAGAGTTCGATCTTCAGCCTTTGTTAACAATTCTTATCTGGATTGTGGTTGCAACCACGGTATCTTCCGGTTTTGATTATTTGGTCAGATGGCGTCGAAAATTGAAAAGCAATAAGAGGATAAGCGAATGAGTGCGGCCCATACCCCTTTATTAAACCGGATAAACAAGTTCTGGGTTTCAGTGGCAATTTTGACCTTGGTCGGACTT
>JBMYWL010000055.1:0-9440 GCA_049607365.1 Alphaproteobacteria bacterium
GTCATGGTGTTTGGGACCTTGCCAAACACATGGGTGCTGGTGTTCCATTTTTTAAATGGTACACGCTAAACTGCGCCATTGCTGACATCACCTATAGCTTGGTGTTGTTTATTTACTTGTTCCACAGGGCTACAGTTTAACCTTTACGAACAGCATTATAGATTGTCATTCGACCCATCTGCGCATCTGTGGATTCAACCTCAAAAAGAGCGTTTTTCCATCACGACAACTTCAAGATTTTACACACAAGTTCTGTGGATCATACAAAGGTTTTAAGGCCACCTGTGCCGGAACACGCTCAGTCGCAACCTCCAGCTCATACTGTCCATCCATCACGTATGCCGCGTCAATCGGGTGATCTGCCCGAACATAACCCATTCCAATTGATTTACCAATCGTGTGGCCAAAAGCACCCGAACTTAACCAACCACACCGTTTTCCGTTTCGGTAAATGGTTTCGCGGCCGGACAGTATTGTGTTGCCATCTGTCGTGAACGTAGCCAGAACCTTTTTAACTCCGTTTTCCCGTTGTAACGTAACTGCTTCACGACCCTTAAACGGAATATTAGACTTCATTTTCACTGCCCAACCAAGCCCAGCCTCGTCCGGTGTGTGGTCAGGGCCGATGTCGGATGACCAAGCCCTGTATCCTTTCTCCAACCGCAAAGTCTCAATTGCACGATAACCCGCGTTCACCAATCCGTGTTGACCTCCAGCTTCATGTATTGCGGCAAAGACAGTGGCAGCATATTCGGTTGGCAAATGTAACTCCCAACCCAATTCACCCACATAGGTTATTCGCATGGCAAGGACTGGACATCCTGCGATGCCAATCTGCTGGGCCTTCGCGAACTTATGAGCATCATCGCTAACATCATCAACGGTGCAGGCTTGAAGAATTTGCCTCGCCTTTGGGCCAAACAATGACAAAACAGCGTTAGAGGAAGTTACATCAACCAGCTGAGCATTCATTTCATTTGGTATGTTTCGGCTTATCCAATCAAAATCATGCGTCGCATATCCCGTACCAGTAACAATGTAATAGGTATCAAATGCCGTTCTGACACAGATCAAATCGCATTCAATACCCCCCTTATCGTTTAACATTTGGGTGTAAATAATTGACCCTAACGGCTTATCAACACGGTTAGCAGAAATCCATTGTAAAGCTGCTTCGGCATCCGGTCCCTTTAGAATGAACTTCGCAAAAGAAGTTTGGTCAAACAAAACCGCCGCTTCGCGTGCTGCTTTATGTTCTCGTCCAACTGGGGCGTGCCAATTCGGTCTTTCGAAGGTGTATCTGTCCTTTGGCTCTTCTCCGTTTTGGGCAAACCAGTTCGGACGTTCCCAACCCAGCTTTTCACCAAAAACCGCGCCTGAGTTTTTCAATTGGTCGTACAAAGGCGAACGCCTACACGGTCGCCCAGATTCATGCTCTTCAGATGGCCACGCCATGGTGTAGTGTTTGCCGTAAGCTTCCATTGTTCTGGCACGAACCCATTCGGTGTCGGTGTGTGGACGACCAAAACGTCTTATGTCGACACCCCATAAATCGTAAGGTGGTTGACCCTTTGCGACCCATTCTGCCAAGGCCATACCCGCGCCACCGCCAGAAGCAATACCAAAGGCATTGAAACCGGCACCAATAAAGACATTGTCCATTTCAGGGGCTTCACCAAGAATGAAGTTTCCGTCTGGCGTGAAACTTTCGGGGCCGTTAATCAATTGCTTCACACCAACGGTTTCCAGCTTTGGAACACGTGGCAGTGCCAGCTCCACCAACTGTTCGAAATGGTCAAAATTTGACTCAAGCAACTGAAAGTCAAATGGGTCAGGAACACCTTTTTTTGCCCATGGAATGCCGTTTGGTTCATACCCACCCATGACCAACCCACCAACTTCCTCTTTATAATAAGTTAGTCGGTCTGGGTCTCTAAGGGTTGGAAGGTTGGATGGTACACCAAAGGCCTCAGTCATCATGTACTGGTGTTCCACAGAAACCAAAGGAACTGTAACCCCGATTGTTTTCGCCAAATCGCGGGTCCATTGACCACAACACAGGACCAGTTTTTGACACTCTATGTCTCCAGCTGGTGTACGAACGCCCTTAATGTTACCTTTGTCAGTTAAAATCTCAGTTACCGCAGTATTTTCGAATATTTCTGCGCCTTTGTTTCGCGCGCCTTTTGCCAACGCCTGAGTTATGTCGGACGGGCTTGCTTGTCCATCTGTAGGTAAAAATGCTGCGCCAACAACGTCTCCAATATCCATTAAAGGCCAAAGATCTTGTGCTTCCTGTGGCGTAAGCAGCTGCATATCCAACCCAAATGAATGGGCAGTTGTTGCTTGTCTTTTAACCTCTGTCCATCTTTCCTGGTTACAAGCCAATCGTAAACCACCGTTCATTTTCCACCCGGTGGCCAAGCCTGTTTCTTCTTCCAGACGATTGTAAAGGTCAATCGAATAACCCAGCAATTGTGTAATGTTCGCGTTTGATCTCAATTGGCCAACCAAGCCAGCTGCGTGCCAAGTCGAGCCAGATGTTAAAGCTGCCTTCTCCAGTAAAACAACCTCTTCACCCATTTGGGCAAGGTGATAAGCTGTCGAGCAACCAATAATACCACCACCAATAATGATGGTCTTCGCCGAGGTTGGTAAAGACATACGAGCTCCTTTTAGGTATTGCGAAAATCTTGCAGCGCTGTTGTTAAACGCTCAAGGTTTTCAGCCGTGTACGCGGCATAGTCAAAGTCTAGTTCAGAATGAATTTCAGAAGTCATCGACCAAAGTGTTTCACGCATTAGGGATGTGCATTTCATTGCCTGATAAGATCGCCAATGCGTCTGGGCTGGAACATCGAAATATTGCTCCAGCATCTCATGTTCTTGGCGCTCGCTAAGACCATTGTTTCCGGCAAGCCCAGCCAAATCAAACAAAGGCGTGTTAAACCCGCCATACTCCCAATCGATCAGCCAAAGCTTAGCACCGTCATCAAGTATGTTCGCAGCCAACAAATCATTGTGCCCAATAACCAAGGTTACAGGCCCGGTTGCTTTCTCCAGTGACTGCAAGTCGCTTGCAATTTGCGGCAATTTAGACGTGTAAGACGAGCTGTTGTCCTCCAAACGCTTTATGTAAGTTTTATTTACTTGGAAAGGCCAGAAAGTCAGAATTGGAGTGGTCAATTGTGGTGACAAGGCTTCATGAGCTGTTTTCACCAGATCAATAACACGCGGCAGCTTGTTGTCATCACGCACCATTTCTTCTGTATAGGTTTCAGCTTGTATGAAAGCCAAAACCATAACGCCAGCTTCATGATGGTGAACAGCCGGGGAAATGCCAGCAGCTTCTGCCGCCCGACTAATCGCAAGTTCATTCCATCTCAAAACACCATGTTCCGGAATGTCGGAGCCAAGGCGAACCACAAACCGACGTCCGCCGTCTGAAACACTTAGGTTCACGTTTGTAATGCCGCCACCCAGCATTTGTATATCAACAGGATTTTCGAAACACGAAAGTTGTTTGACTTTGTTAATTGCCGAAAGGTTCATAAACCCAACCTCTTCTTTTTTTCTTCTGACAAGGCGTTAACCACACGGTCAGCAATTATTGCAATGAATGCCACTGAAAGCCCGGCAACAATGCCTTTTCCTGCGTTCGCTTTGGTCAACGCAATATAAACCTCTTGCCCAAGATCACGCGTGCCAACCAACGCTGTAATAACCAACATGGAAAGGGCCAGCATAATTGTTTGGTTAAGACCCAGCAGCAACTGAGGGGTTGCAAGTGGCAACTTAACCCGCAACAAAAGCTGCCTTGGTGTACAGCCAACCATCCGCCCTGCTTCAATAAGCTGTTCTGGAACTTCTTTAATGCCGTGTGCTGCGTATCTTACAGCTGGTGCAAGGGCATAAAGAACAACCGCCACCATTGCGCTGAAGTCACCAACGCGGAAGAGCATGACAACTGGAATCAAATAAACAAAAGATGGCAAGGTTTGCAAGGTGTCCATAAAACCCAATATGACACGTCCAGCCTTTGGTTTTTCCGCCGCCAATATTCCCAAAGGTATGCCAATCAAAATGGCGATAAAAACCGACACGCCACACAGATAAATCGTCACCATTGCCTTTGCCCACAAGCCAGAGGCAGCGATGAATGACATCATTAATGCTGCTGCAAGACCCAACCTCCAGCCTGCAATTCGCCACGCAATGAGCCCCATCGCGATAATGCCCCAAGCCCATGGAATACCCGAAAAGAACTTTTTCACAGGCAGCAGCAGACCGAGAAGAATGAATGTCTTTATGGCTTCAAACACATCGAAGAAATTGATGTTTACCCATTTCATCGCACGTGACCAATAATCACTCGTCGTGATCTTTAAAGCATCCGGATATGCCTGAACAGCTGGGATAATCTTCCCTAAAACCAAAGTTAAAATCACGACAACCAAACTTGCGACAATGAACGGGTGCCGTTGCGCGAAGTTTCCTTTTCGCTTTGCTTCTGTTCGACGTTCTGAAAAAGCTTGCGAAGCACGGTCAAGCGCAATCGCCATGACAACAATCGCCAAGCCAGCTTCAATACCGCCGCCTATGTCCAACTTTCGAAGGCTTGCAAGAACATCAAAACCCAAACCGCCTGCGCCAATCATTGACGCGATGATTACCATGTTCAACGTTAACATGATGACTTGATTTACGCCGACCATCAGCGTTGGCGTCGCTACTGGAACCAACACTTTCCAAGTCATTTGTCTTGGTGTGCAACCGCTCATACGTCCAGCTTCCAACAGTTCTTCAGGAACATTGCGCAAAGCAACAATGGTGACACGAACCATGGGTGGCATTGCGTATATTACCGTGGCAACCAGTGCAGCAACGGGACCAAAACCAAACAAAATCAATATTGGCACCAAGTAAGCAAAAACCGGAACTGTCTGCATCAGGTCAAGCAATGGGCGTAGCGCTTTGTCCACCCAACCGAATTTATACGCCAAAACACCTAGTAAAAGCCCGCCAACAGCGCCAATCGGAACGGCAACCAGCACAGATGCCAAAGTGATCATCGCACTTTCCCATTGGCCAAAAACTGCCAGATACATAAAGCACACACCAACCAGCGTCGCCAAGATTACATCGCGAGCGTAATAACCGATTAGGACCACCATGACGACGATAGAAACCCAACTCAGTGAGGGTGCAATCTCAACCGCCTGTTCCCCCAACCCGGTCTGAAAACCTTCAATCAACAAGTTTCGCAAAAATTGGTACGGCACTTCGATCATATAGGCTATGCCACGGGTCAAATCTTTAAAAGTGAAAAACCAAAAATTTGCAGTTTCAACAAGCCAGTCAAGAAAACTAGAAATCCAGCCATCAAGTTTCAACTGATATTTCTTTGGGAATTTTACAATCCATCTGGCGTCCAACGCCTTGTAGAGCTGGAACGAATTTTTCGACAGCAGCCAAGTTACTGCAAACAGGCCCAACCAAAACAATGACCCTGCCCTGAAGTATTTTCTTACTGAGTTCCAAACTGACGTTAGAGTCATTTTTAGCGTCCAACCAAAACGTCAATGACAGCTTTGGCAGAAATCTGTCCAACAACTTGCCCATCTTTCATGACTTTCACTGGCAATTTGGCTTTCTCGACCACATCGGCAATCGCTTCAATTGTGTCATCGTGTTGAACTTCTCCTGCAGCTTCCACCTGTGCATCTTTGGCGAAACACTCGCTTGTTGCCGGTGACATAAGGCTTGCAACTTTAATGACCTTCGCACGAACCACATGTTTCGTGAACTCAGCAACATAATCTGTTGACGGGTTAAGCACCAATTCTTCGGGCGAAGCGATTTGCTCTATTCTTCCGTCTTTCATCACGGCAATACGATCTGCCAAACGGATGGCTTCGTCAAAGTCGTGCGTAATGAAGACAATTGTCTTTTTAAGCATATTTTGCAGTCGAATGAACTCGTCCTGCATCTCACGCCTTATTAGCGGATCAAGTGCCGAGAACGGTTCGTCAAGAAACCACAAATCTGGCTCCACAACCAAGCTTCTTGCAATTCCTACGCGTTGCTGTTGACCGCCGGAAAGTTCCCGTGGGTAATAATCCTCTCGACCCTCTAAACCAACAAGGCCAACGACTTTTTTCGCACGCTTAAGCCTAGATTTTCGATCAATTCCCTGAATTTCCAGCGGAAATGCAACGTTTTCCAACACAGTTAAATGGGGCATAAGCGCAAATTGCTGAAAAACCATGCCCATTTTTTTTCGGCGTATCTCAATCATCTCTTTGTCAGAAGCTGATAAGAGGTTTTGTCCTTCAAAATCAATTTCACCGTGTGTAGGTTCAATCAGTCGGGAAAGGCAACGCACCAGTGTGGATTTACCAGAGCCAGACAAACCCATGATTACGAATATTTCACCTTGATGTATCTGCACGTTGACATCTTGAACCGCACCTATCAATCCAGCTAATTTCAGAGCAGCTTGGTCTGGTTTATGTCCGTTCGACATGAAGCTTTCGGCACCAGGTCCGTACAACTTCCAAACGTTTTGGCAATTAAGAATAACAGGTTTTTTCATGTAACACTCGAGCAGAAGTTTTCCTGTCACGACGAAAAGCACGCAACATTAAGGGCATCAACAAATTTTGGATTGGGTTCGTTTTAGAAGTAATGGGAAAGACAAACGCCCTTCCCATACTTAGTCAGCGCTTAGTTCTTATTTGGCGATCCAAGATTGCCAAACACTTTCGTTGCTATCCATCCAAGCGGCAACAACATCATCGACTGATTTACCGTTCAAGTCGACGTCGGCAACCATAGCGCCCATGTCACTGTTAGATATAGAAAAGTTTCCAATGGTCTTTGAAGCATTTGGCCATTTGTCTGCCAAACCTGCCCATCCAGCTTTCCAGATAGGTCCAGTTGGCTTACCACAGTCGTATGCCGCGTCAGGGTTCATACCCACAGATGCGTCGTTATAACACTCAGAGGAATAAGCCGGAAACTCGACAAACTTACCGTCATATTTGGCTGGTGCCCAATGCGGTGCATAAACCCAAAGCACAATTGGGTCTTCACGTTGATAGGCTGCTTCAAGCTCCGCAAACAAAGCGGCGTCTGTTCCAGCGTGAACAACTTCAAAGTCCATGTCTAAAGCTTCAACACGCTCTTCGTCAAAACCACCCCAAGTAACCGGCCCACCTAAGTAGCGACCCATTGGTGCAGTTTCAGGTGTCGAGAATTCTGAAGCGCAATCATTCAGCGCTTTCCAGTCCGGCAAACCCGGACAGCGAGCTTCCATGTATGATGGATACCACCACTCTTCGATCGCGTTCATACCTGTCTCACCAAAGTTCACAACCTTGCCAGAGCCTACAGCCTCATCCAGAGCTTCACGGCCAGTTGTTTCCCAAATCTCCATAGCAAGGTGAAGGTCGCCAGTTTTTAGGCCTGCAAACTGTGCAATGTAATCAGCCTGAACATACTCTACGTTGTTGCCGCCTTTCTTCAACACCTCCCCCATCAGCGTGGTGGTAATCAATTGGCCAGACCAATCGTGAAGCGTCAGCTTTAGCGGATCACTTGAATCAGCGCCAAAAATAGGGGCAGCGACTAAAAGAGCAGCGCCCAAGGTAAGCATTTTTTTCATTATCAAAGTCTCCCGTTTTTGTTGTCGCTCTTGCATATCCAGTTATTCGTGTGGCGACGATTGCATGCTCCAACACACCAACTATTTTGTTTCAAATCAACAAAAATCGACATAAAAAATATATTTTTGTAGATATTCGTCATTTTGTGCATAACAATCCAACAATCAAACCCTTCTAAACTATGCCGGAAAGTAGAAACAATGGACGCTCAACACCGATTGAAGGTCGCGGAATCAATTTTGCAGACAGCGTCAAAAGTCACCATGCGCCATTTTCGGAAAGATCTGGAAGTTGAAGCCAAATCAGACGAAAGTCCCGTCACAATAGCAGATCAAAAAACCGAGCAAGTGATTAGAGCAGCACTTGAGGAGAACTTTCCAACTGATGCCATTTTTGGGGAAGAATTTGGTGAAAGTGGTAACTCGCAACACGTATGGATTGTTGACCCAATTGACGGCACCCGCTCGTTCATCAGTGGATTGCCATTGTTCGGCATGTTGCTCGGTTTTATGGACAAAGGCACCGCGACAATTGGCTTGATCAACATGCCCGCCTTGGGAGAAATGTATACAGGCATCAAAGGTTCAGGTGCGCACATGAACGGTGATCCAATTTCAGTTAGTACCTGCAAAACCTTGAAAGATGCCAGGCTGTTCATAAATGAAGGAGACAAGATTGCCACGGAGGAGCTCGAGATTTTCGGCAAGTTGATACAAGCCGGTAATTTGCGTAGACTTTCAGCGGATTGCTACCCACACGCACTTGTCGCCAGTGGTCACGTCGATGCTGTCGTTGACTATGGTTTGCAACCTTATGACTATTTACCTGTTAGTGCGGTCGTACATGCCGCTGGCGGGTATATGACTGACTGGGCAGGAAACGCATTAACAATGAATTCCGACGGACGAACTATAACAGCTGCCACCCCCGAGCTGTTGGCAGAAATACTAGACTTGCTGAACCAACCATGACACATCAATCAAAAACACAGTCCCTAATTCACTTACCCAAAACAGCGAAAGCGAGAGGTTAGGTATGAAAACGCCTTTACCACCCTCTAAACACACAGAAGAAATCTTAAGAACCGTTGATATGATGGGCACTGTTTCAGTTTTGGAACTTTCCCACATACTCGGTGTTTCAGACCAAACCATCAGACGTGTGACACGGCCACTCGCCGAGTGCGGCGTTTTAAACAAGGTTCATGGTGCGTTGGTTTCAACAAAGTCGGCATTGGACCCGCCTTTCCTATCCAGAATGTCGCTTAACCGTAACTCAAAAATGACAATCGCCAAAATGGTCGCGGACATCATTCAAGATGGAGATCGAGTTACGATTGATACGGGCTCAACCTCTGCCTTCATAGCACAAGCCTTAAGACAAAGGCGTGATCTTACGGTTGTGACTAACTCAGCCTATGTCGCAAGTTCACTGGCGATGATACCTGGCAACAACGTTTCGATGGCCGGAACTCAGTTACGAGACCATGATGGTGCATCTTTTGACCGAACGGCGTTTCAGGTTGTTGAAAATGCACAGGTAGATTATTGCATTCTCTCCGCGTCAATGGCTCACGTTTCAAAAGGCTTTCTGGTTCACGAACAGTGCGAAGTTGAAATGGCAACGGCAATGATGAGTAGTGCGTCAAAGTGTATCATGGCTTTGGATGCAACAAAATTCCAACCACAGAAGAGGAAGCCCGCGTTACGGCAACCGTCACTTAAAGATGGGGATCTTCTTGTTAGTGATGCACAACCGCCAGAAGCGTTTATGC
>JBMYWL010000056.1:0-9396 GCA_049607365.1 Alphaproteobacteria bacterium
TGGGCCCAAACTGCGTACTTCCAACATCTGGCGGTGCCCACACCCACTCACCCCTTGGTGTGCATGACTTTTTGAAGTCAGCCTCAATCGGCCACCTTACACGTGCTGCCTTCGACGAAATGGCACCAAAAACACACACGTTTGCAACCTACGAAGGTTTTGATGCTCACGCACTTGCCGTGTCTGACGTAAGACGCAAAATTTTGGGTAACTCATAATGACCGACTTTAAAGCAACCCGCCAACTGTTCCAAATTCCCGACGGCATGACATACCTTGTTGGAAATTCACTCGGCCCCATGCCGCACACTGCGCAGACGCGGGTTGAAAACCTGATGAAACGAGACTGGGCAAACCAGATTGTTGGCGGTTGGCGCTCTGGTGGCGAAAACAAGCAAGGCTGGTTCGTCCAACCGGGCCAAATCGGCGACCGCATCGGCAAATTGATTGGTGCACCTGCGGGAAGTACTATCGTTGGCGATACCTTATCGTTGAAAGTCTACCAAGCTTTGGGTGCCGCACTTGCCATGCGCCCCGACCGGAAAATAATACTCAGCGATGCCGGAAACTTCCCGACAGATCTTTACATGGTGCAAAGCCTGATAAAATCGCTCAGGCAAGGCCACGAACTGAAAATTGTGGGCCCACACAAAATCGCAGAACACCTGAACGAACAGGTTGCGGCTTTGTTGATTACAGAGGTTGATTACAGAACCAGTCAATTACACTCTATGAAGGATCTGACCGCCAAAGCACACAAAGTTGGTGCTTTAACCGTGTGGGACCTTGCTCACTCCGCTGGTGCTTTGCCAATTGACGTTACAGAGACACAAGCAGACTTCGCTGTTGGTTGTACTTATAAATTCCTGAACGGTGGGCCTGGTGCCCCCGCGTTTATTTACGTCGCGCCCAAACATCTGAGCCAAACAGAACCTTTGCTGGCGGGTTGGATGGGCCACGCCCAACCGTTTGATTTTGACACCGAATACAAACCGTCACCAACAATCGAGCGCATGCGTGTCGGCACGCCGCCCGTTCTTGGCATGGCAGCACTTGATGGTGCTTTGGATGTGTGGGATCAGGTCGAGTTGTCAGACATACGCACAAAAACAATCGAGCTTGGTCAAATGTTGGTTGAGCTGATTGGCGAAAAACGCCCTCAGCTGAAACTTGAAAGCCCTGTTGACCCGCACAAACGCGGCAGTCATTTGGCTTTCAGCCACCCGAATGGGTATGCAATTGTGCAAGCCTTAATCGCCGACAAAATTATGGCTGACTTCAGGGCACCAGACACAATCCGCTTTGCCATAACACCTTTGTACATTGGTGCGGAGGATCTGGCTTACGCCGTCGACAAATTGGCGCACATTCTGGCCAGCGATAGTTGGGACAAGCCACAGTTTATGGCGATGGGTAAGGTAACCTGATCATGCGCTTTGTCTTAGTTTTCGTCTGGTTCGCCCTGACCGTTGGGTGCGTTTCAGCTCAATCAACCGACACCGAATTTTCTTTAGATTTCGATAAAGACGAAATCTCTTTGGCGGAGGTTCAAACGAAGTGCCTGTCTGGCGATGCTAAATTTTGCTTTGAGCTTGGTCTTCGTCACGACTTCGGCGAAGGCTTGGATGAAGACAACAACAAAGCCATGCTGCTCTACGCCCAAGCTTGTGACACGGACTTTGTGCCCGCTTGTTTGGAGATCGCCGCAAAACTGCGCTTGGGTGATGAAACCGAACCCGACCTTCAACAAGCCAAAGACCTTTATTCAAAAGCGTGTGACTTGGATGATCCGAACGGTTGTTACTTTTTAGGTGGCATGACTATGGACACAGATGAGCCTGATGCACTTCAAGCCGCCGCTTTGTTTTCAAAAGCCTGTGATTTAGAGCTTTCATACGCTTGCTTTGACGCAGCCTTGGCCAAAATGGATGAAACTGAGCTATTGGCGAACACAACAACTGCGTTTGCCAAAACAATTTTCAGTCTGTTCAAAAAAGGCTGCGAACTTGAGGATGGCGACAGCTGTGACGGTCTTAGCAATGCTTTTGCAGTTGGCTATGGCACAGCCATGAACATGGATTTGGCAAACAAACACGCTGCAAGCGCTATTGAGCTTTGGACAATCGCCTGTGAACAAGGCGATGACTATGCATGCGATGAGCTAAAAGAGTGATCAAACACCGTCAGCTGCAAAACTCACAGAAAAACTAACGAAAAAACTCACCGATTTAGTTTCCGCCAACTTTTTTGACATATGGCTGCGCCTAACATTCCAATAGGAATTGCCATAGGCCCTATGAAAATATAAGCGAACACCGAAACAAACATCACATGTGTAAGCGTGTGGCTTAGCGTGGCCTCAGATAACACGCCCGTAAACTGAGAAAATAAAATGAGAAGCAAATTTGCCAAGGGTATTGCAATGATTGTCGAAATCACACCACCAGTCACCGCCAACCCAATTGACTTATCTTCGATTTGTATGAACCCAGGAAGAATAAAGAAACCCACGATTAAACCTGAAAGAGTACAAGGCAGTAAAAAGGCGATACCATCCTGAGAAAAAATCAAAGGAAGCCCAGCAACGAAGCTTGTTAGGCACATGCAAAATGCGCAAAAAATACATCTTTGAAGTCTTGGAAATCTGGTCAAAATCATTATAAATCCGACGTATTTCAATCTTGATTTAATTAACTTATCAAGGAAAAATGGTGGGCCCGGCAGGACTCGAACCTGCGACAACTCGGTTATGAGCCGAGGGTTCTGACCAACTGAACTACAGGCCCACACAACACCTGCATAGCAAAGGCTTAAGCGCCCCGAAAGCAGAGGTCTTAAATAGCTGCATTGATGAAACACCGCAATAGACAATTAAATTTGTAGACCGTGACTCATCTTGCCTTATGTTGCGCACATGAACACGGACAACCAACCCCCATCAACCGCGCCAGATACCAACGCATCAAACGTAGACGACACCCCATGCGTGTTGATTGTGCGTCATGGTCACCAGTTGTGGTTGGATGCTGACGGGCTAATCGAAGAACTGTCCGTTCCGGAAGCCGTTGCGAAACTGAAAACAGGTCCGGTCATTGTTTGTCACAAATCAGCGCTTTTAAGACGTTTGAATGTTAGTGAGGAAGACAGCGAGAACCTGCAACTGCTCGACGTGTTGGAGTTGTTCACTTTTGTCCGCCCTGCAACCTTCACTCTACCAAGCCCCAAAGGATTGGCTCGTGCCCTGTCACTACCTCTGCCAGAAGAGCCAGAGGCTGAAACCTTAACGCTAATGGCGGCAGCGCAAATGTTATCGACAGAGCTTGAAGCCGTCATGGATCGCCATGTCGCTGGCTTGGCTTGGACCATGGCTGAAGCTGGTTGGGCATGGGGGCCCTTGGCCGTACGTGCTGCCTTTAACGTTGGTCAAGATGGGGCAACACTGGGGAAGTCGGCCCTTCATGCTTGGAACAAGCTTGAGGACTGGAAGGAAGAAGGTGGCGAAACGCCCCCTAAATCACAAAATGTCACGTCAGAAGAAGCGTTGCGACGATTAAGCCAAATTCGTCCCGCCAACGCTGAAGAACGGCCAGAACAAGCAGCCTTTACCACAGCAGCCACCCAAAGCTTTGAACCAGCGGAGACCTATAAATCACCCAAGTTTGTCATGGCTGAAGCCGGAACTGGTGTTGGTAAAACCTTGGGGTATGTCGCACCCGCCAGCGTTTGGGCAGAAAAAAATGGCGCACCGGTGTGGATTTCAACCTATACACGCAACCTGCAAAGGCAGGTCGATGACGAGCTTGACCTGCTGTATCCCAATGCACAGGAAAAATCTCGCAAAGTTGTGGTGCGCAAAGGCCGCGAAAACTATCTGTGTCTGTTGAACTACGAAGATGCCGTAAAGGGCTTCGGTGTATCCGGCAGAGAGTTGATCGGTTATGGCTTAATCGCTCGTTGGCTTGGGGCCACACGTTCAGGTGACCTGATCGGTGGCGACATGCCTGGTTGGTTGATGGACTTGGCGGGTCCCCACAACTGGCATGAACTAACCGACAGACGTGGCGAGTGCATTTACGCCGCTTGCCCGCATTACCGACGATGCTTTGTGGAAAAGTCAGCACGTAAAGCAAAGAACGCCGACCTTGTCATTGCCAATCATGCCTTGGTCATGGTCCAACTTGCGGTTGGGGGTGACACAGGTGAAGAGGTTAGCGGAAGCGAGAACCAATCTGACCCCGTGTCAGATTTACGCGCTTTGCCAACTCGGTATGTTTTTGACGAAGGACACCACCTGTTCGACGCCGCGGATTCCAGTTTTTCCGCCCACTTGTCGGGACAGGAAACCTGTGACCTACGCCGGTGGTTAATTGGAGAAGAAGCTGGCAGAAGAAGTGGCCGCTTAAAAGGGTTTGTCGGTCGGTTGAACGATCTGGAACTTGAAAACGACCAGATCAACGAATTCATACCCAAACTTAGAATGGCAGCACGCGTACTGCCCGCACCAAACTGGTCAGGCAGATTACAAGCTGGTGCCCCTGTGGGTGAGGTTGAAGCGTTTTTGACCTTTGTCGGCCAGCAAGTTTATGCCCGAAGCAACCAGTCCAGCAGTCCATTTTCAATTGAGTGTGATGTTTTACCTTGTGTGGATGGTCTTGCAGATGCTGCTGGAGAAGCAGCGACAAAACTGGAAGAACTGCTGTACCCCATTAAGGTAATCAGCGAGGTTTTGCACAAAACACTGGCCGACCAAACCGCAAACATGGAACTGGATACACGTCGTAAAATTGAAGCCATTTTGTCTTCCTTGCATCGTCGTGCGCTTATGCCAATTCAAGCGTGGGTCAACATGTTGAACGCTGTGTTTGATGACGATGAGGAAAGCACAGCATCCGTACAAACCGAGTTTGTTGACTGGATGTCCGTTGAACGGGTGGCTGGAAAAGACCGTGACCTTGGCATGCACCGCCATTTCCTGGACCCCACAAAGCCCTTGGTTCAAGCCCTGTCTGAACGCAGTCAAGGCGTGTTGGTGACCTCTGCCACGCTGCGAGACCAAAGCATGGACATGGAAGCGGATTGGAAAGCGGCAGAAGCACGAACAGGTGCCATACATCTGCTTAACCCTGCGGTACGTTCTTCAACACCGTCCCCGTTTGACTATGCGGCCCAAACAGAAGTCATTGTTGTAAACGATGTGCGCAAAGATGATCTGGACCAAGTCGCAGCAGCCTATCGCGAGTTGTTCTTGGCCGCTGGCGGTGGTGCCTTGGGGTTGTTTACCGCCATTTCGCGCCTTCGTGCTGTGTACGACCGTATTGAAACCAGCCTTCAGGACACGCGCATTCCCTTGTACGCGCAACACGTGGACCCGATAGACGTCGCCACGCTGATTGACCTGTTCAGGGATGAAAGTAATGCCTGTTTGTTGGGTACGGACGCTGTTCGTGACGGTGTGGATGTGCCGGGTGATTCCCTGCGTTTGCTGGTGTTTGACCGCGTTCCTTGGCCACGCCCAGACATATTGCACCGTTCACGGAAAGAAGCATTTGGCGGATCGTCTTATGTCGATATGCTTGTGCGTTTAAAACTGCGTCAGGCTTACGGTCGATTGGTAAGGCGCGCCAACGACAAGGGCGTGTTCGTATTGCTCGACCCCATGATGCCAAGCCGTTTGGAAACAGCATTCCCTGAATCCAAATCTGGCGACAGACCACTTGTACACCGTGTGGGCATTAAAGAGGCTGTCGACCGCATTGGGAACTTTTTCGGGTGATTAGCTCAGCTCCTTATTCATTAAGGAGCCTCGATGATCGAGATCCCGTAATAAATACGGGATTGAGCAAGTTTACCGTTTTTTCGTCTTTGCAAATGGATTGTCACCTTCCCGCAAGAACAAGCGCAGTGGTGGGCCTTCAAGGTCGAAATCACGACGAAGTGCGTTCATCAAAAAGCGTTGATATGACTCCGGCAGATCCTTCACCTGATTGCCAAACAGGGCAAAGCTAGGCGGGCGGGTTTTAGCCTGCGTCATAAAGCGTGGCTTAATGCGTCGTCCACCAACAAGCGGTGGCGGGTGAGACGAAACAGCTTCACGAAGCCAGCGGTTAACGACTGGCGTGGCGATCCGCGCACTCCAGGTTTTATGCAGGCCAACAGCCGCGTCCAACAAACGCGTACAGTTCTTGTTTTCAAGCGCTGACAGGGTAATCAGCGGCACACCACGTACTTGCGGCATGGAAGTTTCAATGCGGTCACGCACCAAGTTCAGTGCCGCGGTTGTATCTTCGATAATGTCCCACTTGTTGAGAGCCAGAATTAGTCCCCGCCCTTCTTCAATAACGTGACGGGCAATAGACAAATCTTGCTTTTCAAAACCTTGGTCAGCATCAATCATCAAAATGACAATCTGAGCGTACTTGATTGAGCGCAAGGAGTCGCCCGCTGACATTTTTTCAAGGCTTTGGGTGATACGCGCACGACGCCTAAGGCCAGCCGTATCAAAAATTTTAAAATCACGATTTTTGTGAATGTAATCAACCGAAATTGCGTCACGGGTAATGCCAGCCTCTGGGCCGGTCAACATGCGGTCTTCACCAAGCAATGCGTTGATGAGTGTCGACTTACCTGCGTTCGGACGACCAACAATCGCGATTTGTATCGGCTTGCTTTCATCCACGGTGTAGGTAACGTAAGAGCGCATCGGCTGGTCAAGTTCAACCTCCGCCATCGCCGTTTCTTCGTCTTCAAGCTCTAGCGGCAGGTTCATCGCCAAGTCAGGCTCTTCGTAAGTAGCACCTGCTGCCTCTGCACGTTGCGACAGCTCAATTTCAAGCTCGCCTGTGCCAATGCCGTGCTCAGCCGACACCATGTTCGGATCACCCAAACCCAAGGAGTAAGCTTCGTAGCCACCAGCTTCTGCACCGCGGCCTTCGGCCTTGTTGCAAATCAACATGACTTCCATATCTTCTTTACGAAGCCAAGCTGCGAAATGCTCGTCCAAGCCAGTTAAGCCAGCGCGTGCATCTATGACAAACAACACCAAATCTGCGCCACGAATGGCTGACTCGGTTTGTCTACGCATGCGGGATTCCAGAGAATCGTCAAAACGGTCTTCAAGTCCGGCTGTGTCGATAACTTGCACAGGTACGCCACCCAAGCGGGTGTCGGCACTACGCCAGTCACGCGTCACACCAGGTTCGTCATGTACAATTGCGAGTTTTTTGCCCACCAAACGGTTAAACAAGGTAGATTTACCAACGTTTGGGCGGCCAACTATGGCGATGCGGTAGGTCATTTTAAAAGCAGAAACCGAATTTAGCGATAAGCGACCAAGCGCCCTCGCGATGTTGTAAACAGAACAAATCCAGCCGACCCTACTGGGTTCAAGACCGCTTTGCCACCAATTTTCTCGGAAGCAACGGTTCTGCCTGTTACCGGGTTAACGCTGATCATCTGGCCTTCAGCACTTACAACGATGAGTTTGTTACCCGCTAACAAAGGGCCAAACCACGCCAGCGGCACGTCAGGTGAGAAGCGTTTGGGTACAAGATTTTTCATGCGTTTTTGCCAAGACACCTGTCCGGTTTGGCGGTTCAACGCGGTCAGTTCCGCGCCCGTGCCCATCACAAAAATCTGGTTACCGCTAACAACTGGGGTTTGTGAACCACCGATTGGCGTTTGCCAAATTTGGGTTCCGCGTGCCAGATTAAACACAGCCGTACGACCTGCGTTGGACACCAAAATCAACTGACCGTTGTCAATAACGGGGTGTGCGCGAATATCGTTCAACTCGGTCAACAAACCACCACCAGACAAGGATGCCATGGTGTCTGACCATTTTTCGCTGCCATCAGTTGCAGACAAAGCGAAAATCTCACCACTAGAGAACACCGCAACCACTGTGTCGCCTGCAACCGCTGGCGAAGCCGTGCCGATGATGCCTGTTTGTTCGATTGTACCGGAGTGACGCCACAAGCCACGACCGTCAGCAGTGGAGTAAGCCGTAATCTTGTTGTCCACCGTTTGCACAAACAAACGACCGTTGCTAACCGTTCCCGCACTGCGTGCCGGAGCCGTCAGGCCTTTACGCCAAATGATTTGGCCAGATTTGGCGTTTAGTGCCAAGACCTGTGAAAAACCAGTTGTCACAAAAATACGGCTACCATCATACGTGATTCCACCGCCAAAAAAGCCGTCTTTTTCACGCGTACTACGAACGTTCTTACTCCAGATGTTGCTGCCACTACGTAGAGAAATAGCACGAACAACCGAAGTGGAATCCATCGTGAAGATTACATTGCCAATAATAAGCGGTTCAGCAAGAGATGTGTATTTACGTGACGTTCCAGAACCAATGTCTTTGCTCCACAGTCTAGACAGAGATCGATCTGTCGCGATGTGCGGAATTTTGTGCTGCGCGTTAGCCCCTGACTGTGACCAAAACGCTTTAGGATCTGCACCATCAATTTGAACAGGAACATTGCTTCGCTGGTCAGACAGCAAGCTTGGTTGCAGTTGCACGTCGACACGTTGACCCGGAAGTTTGTCCTTGGTCGACGCAGTCAGGCGTGAAATTGCCCCACAACCACTTAGAAATAAGAGTGCTGTCAATACGAGTAAGATTTTCGTACCCAAGCCTGGCGCTTGTCTGTTCATAGGTAGCCTTTAAATTCGCTTTATCGGTTTTCCTCTGGATACTAATCCAGCGTTTTCAAAAACTCTTCAACCCGTGTTACGAGCGAAGGTGGAACGTCTTCGATTTTTACCAATTCGTTCAAACCTTCTTTAGCGCCTTCAACGTCGCCAGATTGTGCTTTAACAACGCCGATCATTTCTAGTGCTGTAAAACGATAGGTTCCAGTTGGGGCCGCCAATGCTTCAAAGCCATTGATAAGTTCAGCCGCGTCTTTGTCGCCAATCTGTTGCATAAGCGCAAAAAGCTTAGCACGATCACGGTACTGGTCATCTAAACCTGTGTCAGCTGAAATAGCTTCCAAAACACCAATCGCACCCGCTTTGTCACCCATTGTCAGGTGTAACTTCGCGCGCTCAAAGCCTGCAAGCATGCCATATGTACCACCCTCTGCGATTAGGTCGTCAAACACCTTACCAGCTTCTTCATTCTTACCAGCTGTTACCATGGCAACGGCGGAGCTTAGAGATGCACTCTGTGCTTCCAGCTGTTTCTTTTGATAGGAATCCCACCAGAAAAATGCGCCAGTGGCCAAAATTAGTATGGTAAGGACAGCAACAACAAATTTACCGTATTGTTTCCACCACTGGTAAAAACGGTCCTGTTTTAGTTCTTCGTCAATTTCTTCAAAAATGTCAGCCACGCGCTCAAAACTCTGCGATTTTTCAGGTTTTGCTTAAGGGGTTTTCACAAAAAATTCGTGAT
>JBMYWL010000057.1:0-9386 GCA_049607365.1 Alphaproteobacteria bacterium
AAGTTGCCCCAACACTTCTTCAGGAACGTCAGCCGGGTTTTGTGTCACAAAATATACACCAACGCCCTTTGAGCGAATAAGCCGCACAACCTGCTCCACCTTTTCCAGCAAGGCGTGTGGCGCTTCATCAAACAACAAATGTGCTTCATCAAAGAAGAACACCATTTTGGGTTTGCCTGAATCGCCCTGCTCAGGCAGCTCTTCAAAAAGCTCAGAAAGTAACCAAAGCAAAAACGTCGCATACAGTCTTGGGGATTGGATTAATTGGTCGGCTGCAAGAATTGAGACGTATCCTTTGCCGTCTGTGGTCGTGCGCATCAAATCTTTCAGGTCCAACGCAGGCTCGCCAAAAAATGCTGCACCACCTTGACGTTCAAGCGTTAACAACTGGCGCTGAATAGCGCCAACTGAAGCCGTCGAAACGTTTCCGTAAACGCCCGAAATTTCTTTTCGGTTTTCATTTACAAATGAAAGGATCGCGCGCAAATCCTTAAAGTCCAACAGCGCCAAGCCTTCGTCATCTGCAATGGTAAAGGCAATGTTCATTATGCCTTCTTGTGTTTCGCTTAAACGTAATATGCGCGACAGCAACAGCGGCCCCATTTCAGAAACCGTGGTTCGTATTGGGTGTCCCTGTTCGCCGAACAAGTCCCAAAATATGGTTGGGAAACCACGATAATCGTAGTCATTAAAACCAATTTTAGTTGCACGCTCTTCAAGCTTCGGGTGTTGCTTGCCAGCTTGTGAAATTCCCGACAGGTCGCCCTTAACATCTGCAACAAAAACCGGCACACTAGCGTCTGAAAAACCTTCGGACAAACACTGAAGCGTCACAGTTTTACCTGTGCCGGTTGCCCCAGCTATCAACCCATGACGATTGGCATATTTTAGGTTCAAAAATTGTTTGGTTTCACCTGTACCAATGAAAATTGAATTGTCCGGTTTCATCTTTTATCGTCCGCAACTGAATTAGAGCTAGTGGCAGATTGGTATCATTATGACCATGAAGCAAGGCCGGAGTCTGTAGATCAGCTGCCTAAACATCTGTAAAATCGGAAGAAATTCACCCTGATTTGAGCCAAATAGCCTAGGTTTCGTACCACGGCAAAAAATAGCCCAAATGTTTTGTTGAATTATCACCCTAGACTTAAGATGCAGCGGTTTGAAGAACCAGTATTGTTGCGCAAATTTTAAGCCTTCAATTATTTGATTTTTCTGAAATCACTCTATCCACGAATTTAAAATAGGTCAGACTTCACCAAATGATAATTGTTAGCGGTGGAACATCTTATGTTGGGCGCGAGTTGGTCGCAATGTTGCGGCTTGCGGGGCTACCCTTCAAAGTCCTTACACGTGACCGAACCAAGACGCGCGAAAACTTAGGCAGAGATGTCTCTTGTGTGTCTGGTGACATGAACAAGCCAGCCACCTTGAAAGCCGCCTTTGGTGGAGCAGACAGACTGTTTCTTATCGCCCAGTCGGGGCCAAGTTACGTGGCCCACATTCGGGAAGCTGTTCACATTGCTCGCCTGTCAGGAATTAACCACATCGTCATGATGTCCGGCCCTGATATTCTTCTTCCAGCTGAAGTTAAAAGCCAACTTGGCAACCAGTGTTGGGAAGCAGAAGAAGAGCTTATTCGCTCTGGCACAGACTACACAATACTGCGCCCAACCTATTTCATGCAAAACGTATTGATTGATCAATCAGACTTGGTGAAGTCTAAACGGTTGATGCGTGGCGCCATTTTACCCAACGCCCCAATCGCAATGGTGGATGCGCGTGACGTTGCAGGTGTTGCATACGCTGCGTTGGCTTATGGTGGGCATCGCGGCAAAACATATTCACTGACTGGCACACCAACAACCTATCAACACGTTGCCATGGCCTTAAGCGAAGCGTTGCAACAGTCAGTTCGATACGACCAGATAAAAGCGGGTAAAGGCAACAAAACCACCTTGCGTGGAAAGCCAACAAAATGGCATTTAAACCTTGAACGCGATTGGGCAAACGTTTTTGCAGCCGGAGGTGGTGATTTCACAACCTCATCAATTGTTGAATTGACCGGATACCAACCACGTACTATCGAAGAGTTTATAAACGATCACATTACACTTTTCACTTGAATGAAGGCATCGCCATGTCCCAAAAACTAAGTAGACGCGCCCTTTTCCTTACCGGATCTGCTGCTGTTGCCCTGTCAGCACCAACGACTGCACAATCACTTGGCGATCTGTTCAAGAAAAAAGATAAACTGAAGAAGTTCACAGACAACAACATGTTTGCGGGCAGAAGTTTTAAGGGCAAGAAAGCACCCAGTATCACTTTCCAAGAATGGGTCGCCAATCAACCAAGTAGCACACGCGGCAAACCAATTCTGTTGAAGTTCTTTGCAACTTGGTGCCCTGTTTGCCGCTCCTCACCACCTTTGCTCAACCGCATTCAAGCTGAGCTGGGCCACAAGCTTACCATTATTGCTTTGTCGAACGAAGATTCACAGCTAATTCGTGACAAGTACATTTCACGCTACAAAGTAAACTATCCTGTGGCGCGTGATGGCTCGATGAAACTGTACAACAAATATCAAATGCGTGAAGCATACCCACACTATGTCATCATAGATCGTGGTGGCATCGTTCGTTACGAAGGCATTCTGCCTATTAACGATTATCCGCGTATGAAAGCGCGCATCATGCAAAAAGCCCGCATTTAGCCCCCAATTTATACCGAGTAAACAAGCATGCGTTTTGAAGGTTCAAGTTCGTACGTCGCGACGGATGATCTAATTCTAGCCGTTAACGCGGCCCTAACCATTGGTAAGCCTCTACTGATTAAGGGTGAGCCCGGAACCGGCAAAACCATGTTGGCCGAGACAATTGCTGCAGCCTTTGGGTCAAAGCTCCACGCTTGGCATGTGAAATCAACCACCAAAGCACAGCACGGCTTATATGAATATGACGCTGTAAGCCGTCTGCGTGACTCTCAGCTGGGTGAAGAGCGCGTTCACGACATCGCCAACTACATTGTGCCCGGCACCTTGTGGCAAGCGTTTGAAAGTGAAGAACGCGCCGTCGTGCTTATCGATGAAATTGACAAAGCAGACATTGAGTTTCCAAACGACCTGCTACACGAGCTGGACCGTATGGAGTTTTACGTCCACGAGCTGCAAAAGACTATTAAAGCAAAACAACGCCCTATCATCATCATAACTTCAAACAACGAAAAAGAATTGCCGGACGCGTTCTTGCGTCGTTGCTTCTTTCATTTCATCAGCTTCCCTGATCGTGCGACGCTGAAACAAATTGTTGATGTTCACTACCCCGACGTAAAAAAAGAACTGCTGGAACAAGCGCTTGCTGTTTTCTTTGGGTTACGCGAACTGCCGGGCCTAAAGAAAAAGCCATCGACGTCTGAAATGCTCGATTGGTTGAAACTACTTATGTCAGAAGACATTGACCCCACGCTGTTGCGCGAGACCGAGAGCAAAAAGCTGATTCCGCCCCTACACGGTGCGCTGCTTAAGAACGAGCAAGACGTGCACTTGTTTGAACGCCTGGCGTTTATGAACAGACGCCAAAACCAATGAGCGACATGATCCACATTCCTGAAGGGTCATATGCCGTTATATTCATTGCAGATTTAGCTGACGACACAGGGTATGGGGAAATGGCCAACCGCATGGTAGAGCTTGCGCAAACCATGCCGGGATATATCGCAGTTGAAAGTCAGCGCGGCGCTGCTGGTCGTGGAATCACTGTTTCCTACTGGGAAACTGAAGCTGACATATTAAACTGGAAACGTAACACCGAGCACCTTGAAGCCCAACGCACTGGCCGAAAACGTTTTTACAGCCAGTTTACCCTTCAAGTCGCTAAAGTTGAACGCTCTTACCACATGAAGAAATGACTTTAGTCTGTGTCTTCACGAGGCATCTCGGTTGGTAACGAATTGATGCGCTTTCCTTTCCTGTTTCGGTATTTATATTCGCTCTGATATTCACGCCGTTGCTTAGTGACTTCGTATAGTACAATGCCTGAACTGGTTCCTAAGTTGAGGCTCTCAATCATACCAAACATAGGTATACCCACACAAAGCGTACTGCGTTCTACTGCAGTTTGACTGATTCCACGATTTTCGCTGCCAAACCAAACTGCCAGTTTTGCGAATTGAGAATAGTCCCCTTCATGTAGGTAAACATTTTGCCGCCCTTTAACATGTGGTGATGTGACTACGGACACAAATCCTTTAGTTTCAAGATGATCAAGGCAGTCTTCGGTCGTTTGGAAACGTCTTACAAAAGTCCATTTTGCGGCTGACACGGACGTTTTAATAAGTTGTTTACGCTCACGGAACTCTTCCCAATCGTCTGGAATCAGGTTGTGAGGATCAACGATATATGCCTTCTCTACTCCAAGCGCATTCACGTTACGAATTACGGTTCCAATATTACGTATCTCAGATGGAGCTTCGATCACAGCAATTAAATTTTTACAGCGAAAATCCTTAATTGCATTAGCTCTCTTACGAACTGACGGCTTTGATCCTTTTACTTCGGGCTTAGTCTTTTCGGTGTTGGTAGTGTTTTCAGACATGCTTGGGCCTACAGTACTTTGATGTGATTTCGCTAAACTTAATGGCTTTTACATATCAGAAAATTAACGTAAGTATAAGACACACAGAGACAATATAGATTAATTGTTCAAGCAGATAACAATCCAGTGCTAAATTATCTGACTCTTCTGTAACGCCTCCAGAATTGCATCCAACATCTAGACGCTCAATCCATACCGTCTGCCCATATCGTACGGCACATAGTTCGCACTTTCGTTCTGCGTCAAGGCAGTGTAAGACGAGTGCATGGAATTTGTTGATAAATTCAAACTCTCATTCAAGCGTGTTTTGCCGACCATTCTTGGCTTCTTGCTGCTGTTCTATTTGCTTTTCCACATACTGTTCGGGGACCGCGGGCTGCTGTCCTACCCAGAGCGAAGTCGCGCAATTGAAGCAAAGAAAACCGAACTGGCACAACTGGTTGAAAAGAAAGAGACGCTTGCACGTCGTGTTAAGTTGCTTCAGCGTGACGGGTTAGACTTTGACATGCTTGAGGAACGCGCCCGGGCCATGTTGAATTTTACACGCCCTGACGAAGTGGTAATCTTAATCACTGACCCGCTGAACCCTCAATAAACATAAGCATGACCTTGGAAACCACAGTTACAAAAGCCAAGCGATCATACGTAAAACCAACGGCTGTTCCCGCTGCGGAACTGTCACTGGCGCTGCAAACCAAGGCCCTATGCGACTGGAAACTTCAAACCTGGTCCGACGATTGTGGAAAAACAGAAGCACTTGAAGCCAACTTCAAGTTCAAGAATTTCCCAGCCGCCATTGCATTTATGAGTGGTCTGGTTGATTTCTGTGAGGAGTTACAGCATCACCCAGCTTGGACCAACGACCATAACCGCCTACGCATCAGCCTGACCACGAACTCAATTGACAAGAAGATCAGCGCCTATGATCTGACGTTGGCAAAAGAGATCAGCAACCGTTTTGGCGCTATCGCTGGCTAAATCCCCGACCAGCCACTTCAACAAAAAGCTTCATCTATCTACCTCGGCCCTTGGCGGATATTCTCCGGTAACCAAGTTGCCAGTTCTGGCCAAATGACCAAAATAGCCACCATCAACACCATCAACAGAACCATCGGAATTGCGGTCTTGGCGATGTATGACATCTCGTGTTTGGTCATTCCTTGCAGCACGAACAGGTTAAAGCCGATTGGTGGTGTCACCTGAGCCATTTCTACCACTACCACGATGAAAACGCCAAACCAGATCGGGTCAATTCCTGCCTGACGGATCATGGGTTCAACAATTGCCATGGTCAAAACAACAGATGAAATGCCATCTAAAAACATGCCCAACACGATGTAGAACAGTGTCAGAACAACAATCAGCATTATGGGTGACAAGCCAATGCCATCAATCCAAGCAGCAAGTGCACGTGGTAACCCAGTAAAACCCATTGCCAATGACAGGAACGATGCACCCATCAAAATAAGCGCGATCATTGCCGAAGTTCTGGTTGCCCCCATCAAGCTGGTCGAAAACGTCTTCCAGTTTAGAGAGCCTTGGACGGTCGCCAACACAAGCGCGCCGATAACACCCACCGCAGCGGCCTCTGTCGCTGTGGCCCAGCCAAAATACATAGAACCAATAACTGCTGCGACCAAGCACAGAACCGGAATCAAAAACAAGCTTTCGCGCATCATCGTGCCAAAGGTCATAGGTGGTTCTGGCTCGGGGCGTTCGTTTGGACGGAAGAAATGCCAAGCAACTATGTAGGCCATAAACAACAAGGCCAGCACCAAGCCCGGTAATATGCCCGCCATAAACAGCTTGGTAATCGACTCATTGATCGTCACACCATAAACGATCAACGTAAGTGACGGCGGAATCATAAGGCCAAGGGTTGCAGCACCAGCCAAAGTACCCACGATCATATATTCAGGGTAACCACGCTTGCGAAGCTCTGGAATAGACATTTTGCCAACTGTTGTTAGCGTCGCCGCTGATGAACCTGACACCGCCGCGAAAACCGTGCATCCCGCAATGTTGGTGTGCAACAACCCGCCGGGCAACCAGCGTAACCAAGGCGCTAATCCACGGAACAAGTCTTGGCTTAGCCGCGTTCGGTAGAGTATTTCACCCATCCAGATGAACAGCGGTAAAGCCGTTAAGGTCCAGCTGGAAGCGCCAGTCCAAATGGTGGTAATCATAGCGTCGCCAGCGGGACGGCTGGTAAACAGCTCCATTCCGACCCAAGCGACGCCCATCAACGCTAAACCAACCCAAACAGATCCGCCAAGCAGGGCAAAAAGAACAAACAAAAAGATAAGTGTTGCGTAAAGTTCGGTCATCTGACTGCCTCCCCCTCAACTACCCCGTCATCAAGGGTTTCGCTTTCAATCTGAGATTTCCCAAGAACCAACAATCGGCTAAGATTGTCCCACAAAGCAACGGCCAACAAGATCGTACCAATCGACATGGGCAACTGAGGTAGCCATATGGGCGTAAACACCCAAGCGTCACCCGTTTTGGCCCACAGATCAGCCCAGTTCGAAGGCGATGTTTTAAACATAGCAAAAATTGACAAAACCCATTCCGGCACTTGGTCTTGACCTTGGGTCCTGTCGTTGATTAGTTTTGAGACGAAATTGGTTTTTATGGCATAACGCGCGAAATAAGTCGCTGTAATCGCAGCGATCAACATGGCGAGCGCGTCCAGCCAGTATTTTGTAAAATTATTCGCGTTGAGAAGAATTGAAACACGGATGTGCGCGCCACGGTTAAGCGCGTGGGCAAAAGCCAAAAACGATGCAGTTGCCATAGCATAGCCTGCAAAATCTGTTGAACCCGGAAACGCAACACCGCTCCAACGGGTGATCATTTGAGCAACAATGAGCAATAAAATGGTGATGAGCGCGAGTGCGGCGATTATGCCGCCAGCCAAGTAGAAACCGTCAAGCACACGCCACACAGGTTTCAAAACAGGTTTCAGTCCGCGTGCGGCAAAGTAACATACGACCATGAACACTGATGGAATGACGAATAGCCAACACCAAAGTGGCAGGCCCAAAAATGGTGACCAATCTCTCATTTTTTTATCTTCCCAATTCCGTACTCGTTACGGAATCTAGATAAGCAATGTTCTCGATACAAATTTTTTAAAACAAAATTCACTCGAACTGACAAGATCCAAAACGTATCGAGAGGTTAGAAAAAAGGCTCCTCAACTTTCATTGAGAAGCCCTTTATTCGTTTTTTACATGTCGTTGTAAGCGTCCAAAATTGCCTGACCTTCAGCACCAGTGCTTTCAAGCCATGTTGCTTGCATCTTTGCACCAATTTCTTGAAGTTCTGCCAAGAACTCAGGCGATGCATCGGTCACAGTCATGCCGTTTGCTTCCAACTGCTCAAAATACCAATTCGCAAGCGAAGCAGATTTTGCAGCACATGAAGCGGCGGTTTCATCAGCAGCTTTCTGCACACCAGCTTGCGTTTCAGCGTCCAAACCAGCCCAAGCTTGTGCATTCACAACCACGTAGTTACGTGGCAACCAAGCGTTTACTTTGTAGTAATGGCTTAGGTGTTCCCAAACCTTACGGTCGTATCCAGTTGAACCAGATGAAATGAAGGCTTCTGCAACGCCTGTCGCCAAAGCTTGGCTAAGCTCGGCCGCTTCAACCTGAACCGGAACCATGCCAAGTTCTTCAGCGAAGGTAGCCGTAGCTGTGTTGTAAGAGCGAAATTTAACGCCTTGTGTGTCAGCTGAAGAGCTTACTTCTTTGTTGAAGTAAAAACCCTGACCCGGCCATGGACATGTATAAAGCGCGACCAAGTTCTGCTCCGCCAAACCTGCGTTTACAGTGTCTTTGGCAGCAGACCACAACTTGGCACCATCTTCGTAAGTTGTCGCAACGAATGGTAAGTTGTCCCAACCAAGAATTGGCAACTCGTTTGCGTGGGCAGACATGAAGCGCTCGCCAATCGGGGCCTGACCAGTTTGTACAGCACGCTTGATTTCGCCACCTTTAAACAAAGAACCACCCGGATGCACAGTAATATTCAAAGCACCTTTTGTATATTCCTTCACACGCTCAGCGAACAAAACACCCTGCTCAGAGTGAAAGTTAGTCGCTGAATACGCCATTGGCATATCCCAAGACTGAGCATGGCCCGCAGCAGAAACAGAACCCGCAAACAACGCGGTTGTTGCAACAGCACCCATCAACGCAGATGTAATTTTTGACATTTTCATATCGAACTCCCAAATTTCATTATTAAATTCTATTGATATTTAATCGTAATCTCTTGGACTGAAAGGCGCAAGGTCGATGTTTGGCGTCGCTCCACTTATAAGTCCAGATAGGATACGACCTGTTTTCGGTCCGCCTGTCAAGCCCAAGTGCTGATGACCTACGCCCAAATAGGCGTTCTTGTACTTGCCCATAAGCCCAATTGCGGGCAAAGAATTTGGCGTTGCGGGTCTGTGCCCCATCCATTCATTCACGCTGTCATAAGTAATTGTCGGCATAAGCGTCGCAAATTCATCTTTCAACAAATCCGCTGGTGCCTTACTGGGACCGGCTTTCAACCCGCCGAATTCCACGATGCCCGCACAACGAATGCGTCCGTCCATGGGTGAGATCACAAACTTGCGTGACGCCACCATCACCGTTGTTTTTGGCATGGCCGACGGATTAACTAGTTCAATGTGATACCCGCGTTCGGTTTCCAAATCCAAGTTTTGGTCCGCTGTTTCAGCGTGTGGCTTGGCCCAAGCACCTGTAGCTAGAACAACGTGGTCACCCGAAATCAACCCTT
>JBMYWL010000058.1:0-9123 GCA_049607365.1 Alphaproteobacteria bacterium
CGAACACGCTAAATGCCTGCTCGCAAATGTTGTGGCTTTGCATGATCCGTTGAAAGGCATTGGTAGTTGAGGAATAGGCGATGACTGCGCGGTTGGACCCCAATGCCCGTTTAAGGGAAGAAAGCAGCATTTCATCGTCATCTAGCAACAAGAGAGAGCAGGGGAAATTAAAAAGCAATTGGTGATTGCTGACCTGAGACTTTGGTGATTTTGACGGAAATTTAGGAGGCATTAAGCAGAGACAGTTCGAAGTTAAAACGCTCCAATAGAACTATCACGAATGTGATTTCCAGCAAATTCAATTGTTCGGAACGCGAATGGCGTCAAACGCAGATTGAAGAGTTCGCATTGGAACATTGGACGTGAAACCAAGAACCAACGCCCGCACATTGTACACCTTAGCGCCCCAGCGCTCGCTTTGCTATGGAAGCAGGAAAAGGAAAAAATCCACGGCTGCCTTATGCCTTTGACCATGTTGGTTAAGTGAAGCGTCAGAAATTCATGCAGCATTATTTCAAATTATTAGATGAGCAAAATTTATTTGAAATAACCCACTTCCCTGTTTGATAAATATACATCTTTCTCTACTGTTGCGGCTTCAGGTGATGGGGGAGTGTATAAGTGGCCGCAACGACGAAAACCAAAGGTGACATTGGCTTTGAAGCTGATTTGTTCAAAGCAGCGGATAAGCTCCGCGGCAGTATGGAGCCTAGCGATTACAAGCACGTCGCTCTTGGTCTCGTTTTCCTAAAATACATTAGTGACGCTTTTGACGCCCACAAGACCAGGCTTGAGTCCGAAGAATACGCAGACCCCGAAGACCCTGAAGAGTATTTGGGCGAGAACGTTTTTTGGGTGCCTGAACCCGCACGTTGGTCACACCTGCAAGCCCACGCCAAAACCGCAGAGATTGGTACCGTCATTGATGATGCCATGCAGGCCATTGAAGACTTTGAGGCTAACAGCAGCCTTAAAGGCGTTCTGCCGAAAATCTACGCCCGTGAAGCCATGGACAAGCGCATGCTGGGCGAGCTTATTGATCTGTTCTCTGGCATTGGCATGAAGCAAGACCCCGACGACGCGCGGGATTTACTGGGCCGTGTTTACGAGTATTTTTTGAGCAGCTTTGCAGGTGCAGAAGGAAAACGTGGTGGTGAGTTTTTCACGCCCCAATCCGTTGTGCGCACCCTTGTTGAAATGCTGGAGCCTTATCAAGGCCGTGTCTATGACCCTTGCTGTGGTTCGGGTGGCATGTTCGTTCAATCAGCAAAGTTCATCGCCGAACACCAGTCCCTAACGACAGAATATGCGGCGGCCCAACAAATCGCCATTTACGGACAAGAAACTAACAACACAACATGGCGTTTGGCAAAAATGAACTTGGCCGTTCGTGGCATCGACGCGCAAATCGCGTGGAATAACGAAGGCAGTTTTCACAAAGACGCGTTTCCAGAGCTAAAGGCTGACTTCATTCTTGCTAATCCACCTTTTAATATTAGTGACTGGGGTGGCGAGCGTATAACGGACGATGTGCGCTGGAAATTTGGCACCCCACCAAAAGGCAACGCCAACTACGGCTGGTTGCAACACATAATTCACCACTTGGCCCCGCACGGTACGGCGGGTGTGGTGCTGGCCAATGGTTCCATGTCTTCCCAACAATCTGGCGAGGGTGAAATACGCCAAAAGATGATCGAGGAAGACGTGATTGACGCCATGGTCGCCTTACCCGGCCAGCTGTTTTATTCGACCCAAATTCCAGCTTGCTTGTGGATACTCGCCCGTAACAAAGGCACCAACGGCCACCGCGACCGTAAAGGCGAGTTTTTGTTCATCGACGCCCGCAACCTCGGCCATATGGTTGACCGCACCCGCCGAGAATTTGACGCTGAAGATATAGCTAAAATCGCAGGAACCTATCACGATTGGCGTTCAAAAGAACCAGTAACGGCTTATGAGGATAAAGCGGGATTCTGCAAAAGCGCGACGCTGGAGGAGATCAAGTCCAACGGTTTTGTCCTAACTCCAGGACGGTATGTAGGGACCGAAGAAGCAGAAGACGACGGCGTGCCCTTTGAGGAGAAATTTGCTGAATTGAGGGCTGAAATAGGCAAGTCTTTGAAAAGGTCGCGTAAATTAGAAGCTGATATTGCCCGTTTGCTTGGATTGGAATCTTTGAGGTGAAAAGTTGGTCCAATCGAACATTAGGAGAAATATGTACCAAAATTACAGATGGGGCTCATAGTAGCCCAAAATCTGTTGAGAATGGGTTTCCCATGGCGTCTGTTAAAGATCTAAATCACTTTGGAATTGATTTGCATTCGGCCCGTCATATTTCTCAAGCTGACTTTGATGGATTGGTTTTACAAGGTTGTCGTCCGCAGGTTGGAGACGTTTTAATTGCTAAAGATGGGAACAGTGCACTTGATACGGTTTGTGTACATAGGCAAGATGCAGATGTAGTGTTGCTTTCATCTGTCGCAATTTTACGACCTAACGAAGATCACGTCCTTTCTGATTACCTCAAATACTATTTTTCAAATAGGGCAACCATCTGTTATTTGAAGAGTAATTTTATCTCAGGTGCGGCGATCCCACGCGTCGTTTTGAAGGATTTTAAAAGAGCGAAAATAAAACTTCCCTCGGTTCCTGAACAAACAACTATTGTTTCTGTATTGAGAAGTTTAGACGACAAAATAGAGCTCAACTGTAAAACGAATGAAACGCTGGAGAGCATGGCGAAGGCTATATTCAAGGATTGGTTTGTTGATTTCGGCCCTACACGCCGCAAGGCCGACGGTGCAACTGATCCGGTAAAAATCCTTGGTGGGCTCATCGAAGACCCGCAAAGGGCTGCATCTATCGCAGACCTTTTCCCTCCAAGCTTCGGCGATGACGGATTGCCAGAGGGGTGGGGAATTTCCAAACTCTCACATTGGGCACGTGATAGTAAAGAGACGGTCATGCCTGATGAGGTTGCTGAAGAAACACCATATATCGGTTTAGAACATATGCCTCGCAAATCAATTGCACTGGATAAGTGGGAAAGTGCGGGAAAAGTTAAGTCGAACAAATCGCGCTTCTTCAAGGGACAAATACTGTTTGGTAAATTGAGACCCTATTTCCATAAGGTAGGAATAGCCCCAATCGATGGCATTAGCTCCACTGACATCGTCGTGATTGATGCTTTCCACAAAGCCTTTGTTCCTTATGTTGCTACAATTGTTTCTCTAGATGAATTCGTGAATTTCACCAGCCAAACATCCACAGGAACTAAGATGCCAAGAACTAAATGGTCTATAATGGCCGAGTTTGATTGCATTAACTCTGGCCCAGATCTAACACAGATTTTTTGCGAAATTGTAGCTCCGATGCATGATAAGATCGTTTCATCCATTGCCGAAAACCAAACACTCGCCGCAACCCGTGATCTCCTTCTCCCAAAACTTATGTCGGGTGAAATTAGCCCAAATGACCTGCCGCAAATTGGAGCAGACCTATGACCCTTGGCCGCCTTGAAAAAGTAGAAGTTCGTGATATTTGGAAAACCGAGGATCAAGATTTTACGCCTTGGTTGGCGCGTGAGGAAAATATTTCGCTGCTGGGCGATGCTTTGGGGTTGGAGCTGGAGGTTGAGGCCGAAGAAAAACCAGTAGGGCCGTTTCGTGCCGACATACTGTGCAAAGATGTGGGCAACGACAGCTGGGTGTTGATCGAAAACCAGCTGGAGCGTACGGACCATAAACACCTCGGCCAGTTGATGACTTATGCCGCTGGCTTAAAAGCCGTCACAATCGTTTGGATCGCTACGCGGTTTACCGACGAACACCGAAAAGCTTTGGATTGGCTGAATGACATTACAGATGAAACTTTTCGTTTTTTTGGCCTTGAAGTCGAACTTTGGCAGATAGGGAACAGCCCCGTCGCGCCAAAATTTAATATAGTTTCAAAACCTAATGAATGGTCAAAGGCTGTCATTGCAGCAACCAAACGAATTGCAAATGAAGCCTTAACTGAAACCACGAAAATGCAACTTGCTTACTGGCAAGGGCTTCAAGCACATTTGAATGACAAAAGTCACATTCGAACACACAAACCTTTCCCAGTTTCTTGGACAACGGCTTCCGTTGGACGCACTGGTACAAATTTGGGGGCGGTTTGTAACACTCGAAAAAATCTAATTGGTATCGAGCTGTATTTAAGCGGTAAAAACGCCAAACAGTTTTTTGCAGAGTTGGAAAACGACAAGCCCGAAATTGAGCAGCAACTGGGGTTTAGATTAGAATGGCATTTTTTGCCGACCAAACGGGACAGTCGCATTATCATTTATCAGGAAAATTCGAGTTTGGTCGATGAAGCTCGCTGGTCTTCATATTTTCAGTGGATGACCGAAAAGTTGGAAGCGTTTGATCGTGTGTTCAGGCCGCGTGTCAAGTTGTTAGACCCGGATGCTTGGCAGGATGTCGAAGCTGAAAACGAGGAAGTAAACGAGTGAGCATCCTTAACGAAGACTTGGTAGAACGTGCGGCAATATCCACCCTTGAGGAGCTTGGCTATGCTTATCGCAGCGCTAATGCCATCTCTCCTGATGGATTTGAATCTGAACGCCAATCTTACGGTGAGGTTTTGTTGCGCACGCGGTTGGAAGCGGCGGTTGATCGCATAAACCCGGACCTTCCGGAAAGCGCGAGGCGGGAGGCCATTTCTCGTGTCGTGCAAAGCGAAACGCAGAATTTAGATGAGGAAAATCGACGCCTCCACAGGCTGATTGTTGAAGGCGTTGATGTAGACTTCCGTGCTGATGACGGCACCATGCGCGGTAGCAAAGTTTGGCTGATCGATTTTGCTAATCCGACAACCAATGACTTTTTGGTCACAAACCAATTTACAGTTATTGAACGCGGTCATAATCGCAGACCCGACGTGGTGGTTTTTGTGAATGGCTTGCCTTTGGCCGTCATTGAGTTGAAAAACCCTCGGGATGAAAACGCCACCATCGACGGCGCTTACAATCAGCTGCAAACCTATAAAGCAGAAATTCCCAGTCTGTTTCGAACCAACGCTGTTTTAATCACCAGTGATGGCATGTTGGCGCGGATAGGGTCTGTCACGGCAGGTAAAGACCGCTTTATGCCGTGGCGTACAGTAACGGGTGCAGCTGACGACTTTACGGCTCCTGGCATGGGCGAGCAAGACACCTTGCTACGTGGTGTGTTTGAACCAACGCGTTTCTTAAAACTGCTGCAAGACTTTACGCTGTTTGGCGATAAGGGCGATGGGCCGTTTAAGATTATCGCGGGTTATCATCAGTTCCACGGTGCACAATCTGCATTAAAACAAGCCATTGCCGCAACGCGTCCTGATGGTGACCGCAAGGCGGGGGTTGTTTGGCACACGCAGGGTTCAGGCAAAAGCTTTTTGATGGCTTTTACAGCTGGTTTGTTGGTCAAAGACCCAGCGCTGGAAAACCCAACCGTGGTTGTTATTACTGATCGGAATGATCTTGATGATCAACTTTTTGGCACTTTTAACTTGTGTTCGGATTTGATCCGTCAGAAACCGCAACAGGCAGACAGTCGTGATGACGTTCGGCGTTTGTTGGAGCGTGCTTCTGGTGGTGTTATTTTTACAACCATGCAGAAATTTGCGCCTGACGATGGGGAAGAGGAATTTCCCTGTTTATCATCCCGCGCGAACGTGTTGGTTATGGCGGATGAGGCGCACCGATCACAATACGGTTTTAGCTCTAAGTTAGACGCCAAAACGGGCAAGCGTCGTTATGGCTATGCGCACTATTTGCGCCAAGCCTTGCCCAATGCATCATTTATGGGCTTTACGGGTACGCCAATTGAAGCTGAAGACGTCAACACGCCAGCGGTGTTTGGTGAGTACGTTGATATTTACGACATAACGCGTGCGGTCAGTGACTTTGCGACTGTTCCCATTTATTATGAAAGCCGCTTGGCACGCATTGATTTGGCGGATGATCAAAAGCCTTTGATTGACGCTGAAATTGAAGCCATGCTTGAAGACGAAACTTTAAGCGAGCGCGAAAAGGAAAAAGCCAAGCGCTCTACAGTTGAAGCGCTGGTGGGTGCAGAACCTAGGCTGGAGAAAGTCGCTGCTGATTTGGTAGATCACTTGGAAGCGCGCATCGACGGCATGGGTGGCGGTAAAGCTATGGCTGTATGCATGAGTCGAGAGATTTGCGTTAATCTCTACAACAAGATTGTGGAATTGCGCCCTGACTGGCATTCGGATGATCAAACAGCTGGAGCAATCAAAGTCATTATGACGGGCAGTGCCTCTGACCCTGAAGAGTGGCGTCCGCACGTTGGCAATAAGAAGTCACGCGATGATTTGGCTATTCGTGCAAGAGACGTGGATGATCCGCTAAAGTTGGTCATTGTTCGGGACATGTGGTTAACAGGCTTTGACGCACCGTGCATGCACACCATGTACGTCGACAAGCCAATGCGCGGTCATGGCCTGATGCAAGCAATCGCGCGTGTGAATCGTGTGTTTGAGGGTAAGAGCGGTGGCTTGGTTGTTGACTACATTGGCATTGGTCAAAACCTAAAGAAGGCTTTGCAGCAGTACACCCAAAGTGACGCTGAAAAGACCGGAATTGACGAAGAGCAAGCCGTCGCAATGATGCAACGTGAATTGGAAGTCGTACGCGACATCTTCCATGGGCATGATTATTCGCAAGGTATTGATGGTGAACCACAAGAAAGGCTGGCAGCTTTGGCCTCATCCATTGACTGGGTGGGCCAATGGACACATGGCAAAGTCGCAGGTGCTGAGAATGACGAAGACCGCAAGGCTGCACGTCGACTGTTTAACGATTACGTTTTGAGTCTTAGCAAAGCCTACTCACTTGCTTCTGCGAGTGATGAAGGTAAGGCAGTGCGTGATGAAATTGGCTATTTCCAAGCTTGTCGGGCAGTTCAGGCCAAAACCACTGCAGCTGGATCCATCTCAACACGTGACCGCATGTTGGCAATAAATCAGCTGATTGATCAAGCAGTTGCTGGGTCTGAAATTGTTGATATTTTGACGGCAGCGGGCATGAAAAGCCCGGACATAAGCATTTTGTCAGAAGATTTTCTGGATGAGCTAGCAGGGTTCGACAAGCGCAACCTAGCCTTAGAGGCGCTGGAGAAACTCCTAAACGGTGAAATCAAAAGTCACGCGAGAACCAATGTTGTCGAAGCTCGCAAGTTTTCTCAAATGTTGGAAGACGCGGTGGCGCGTTATCATGCCAACGCTATCTCTACGGTCGATGCTATCCAAACACTCATAGGTGTTGCTAAGGACTTTAAGAGTGCGGTTCAACAGGGTGGCGAAGAACACGCCACGCCTGAAGAACGCGCTTTCTATTCAGCATTGGCCGAGCACGATCAAGCTGTTGAAGTGATGGGTAGTGACGAGTTGAAAATCATTGCCGCTGAGTTGATCAAAGCTATGCAGTCGAATGCTACAGTAGATTGGCACAAGCGAGACAACGCCCGCAAAAGAATGCGGGTATTGGTTAAGCGAATTCTGAAGCGTTTTGGGTATCCGCCAGATTTGAGTGATTTCGCAGTGCAAAACGTGTTGGCTCAAGCGGAAGCATTCTTGGATGAAAATGCTTAACCCAAGTTAGCTAGCGACATTTTGGCTCGCATCTTATCAAACACCTCATTTTGCTGATCAGATAAGCATAAGTTTTTCAGGTCAATATGAGGATCTATGCCACAATCAATTTTCGACCAATCAGTTAAAGATCTTGTTTCAAAGCCAAAATTTCGTGGTATCCTGATTCGCTTAAGCTATTGAATTGTGAAGCAGGCTGATTTTCTAAAAATTCCAAATAAGAAGTTATGTGTTTTGGGTCTGCTTTTGAAAGATACTCTGTTCTTTCGCGATGGTTATAATATTTATTGAAAATAAGTCGGTTGCCAGAAAGATCAGATTAAAATTCAGATTAAAATTTTTCTGAGAATTCTAAGCCGACAATTTTCTGAATAACCTTTTCAAAGGGTGAAAGGTTCTCCCAATCAAAATCCGTCATTTTGTAGCCCCAGTGAAAAACGAAATTTCAAATGCGGAATTTCGACACCCTGAAATGTAGCTAAGTCATTGATATACATAGGGGAAGTGGTGCTGCAACCAGGAGTCGAACCCGGGACCTACTGATTACAAATCAGTTGCTCTACCAGCTGAGCTATTGCAGCGCCTTGTGAACAGGTACTTGTCTGTTCCGATAAGAAGCGATTTAAAGTGCTTTGCCGTTTCTTGCAAGTCGAAACGACTGTCAAACTTGACATGGCAGACCCAGAGATATGGTAGCTCTACATCTTGTGCACACATATGTAGCTAACAGGGCAATTATAAACTATTTATCTATTCTAAGTTGTTATGGAATTGGATTTCTGCCTAGATGTGGCTGACTTCAAATGTGACAGCCCGAAAACGAAACATTTTGGGGGAAGAAAGGTGCCAGTGTGAATTGTGAGGACTTCAAAAAAATATTTCCTTATTTTGTTGATCAGCTAAATCAAGGACGTGAGTTAGATGAAGACCTTGAAGGGGATTGGTCAGACCATTTGAATGAGTGCAAAGATTGTTACACGTGGTTTGCTAGCGAACAATTGAAGCTACGCGGGTATGACCCCAAAGATTTTCCTTGCCCACACATCGGGTTTCACGCGACCCACGAATGCGATACTCATGAAGACGCCTTTGACTGCCCACACCACATAATTGTTAATGTAGACGGTGAATGGGGTATTCCGATTAAAGACGAGAACCAATCCATGGTGCCGATTGAAAATTGTCCTTGGTGTGGGGTCACACTAACCATCGGGTGGCCAAAACGAACGGCATCTCACTTAGAAACTGATGATGATCTGCAGCCCACAACTGATTTTATGAATTAAAATAGAATGAAACTTTAAAACACACGTGCAAAGTTTTTGTGCCTTCGACGGTAAGATTTGTTTGGAAAGGCCAGCGTGCTAATGTCGGTTCGCTTTTGAAGCTTAGTCAAGGCTTTGTTCAGAGCAAGGTATGTTACAGAGCGACCCAATCCGGTTGGCACAACAACGTCAGCTTGTTTGCGCTTAACATGGTCTGGCG
>JBMYWL010000058.1:9133-9341 GCA_049607365.1 Alphaproteobacteria bacterium
GGCGTTTGTTTAGAGCGAATTGCGTTCAATTTTTCTAACGTCATTCCAGACCGTGCCAGAGCGCGCTGAGTTTGAATAGGCTTTGGCGCACTAACCACAAACACAGTGTCCACGCGTTTCTCACCACCGGTTTCAAACAAAAGCGGAATATCCAGCGCGACAATCTTTCGGCCCGCACGCTGTTGATCGCGCAAAAATTTCTGCGTTA
>JBMYWL010000059.1:0-9297 GCA_049607365.1 Alphaproteobacteria bacterium
CAAACAGCAGCGCGAAGTTCATCTTCACGACCTCGAATTCAGCTTCAAACACGGGCGCACCGTTTACAAGGTACGAGAACAGGGCGATTTTGGCACTGCATCCAATCAGCAGTAAGTGCAGAACCTTTTTGTCACGCACTAAAACCAAAAAATTGTCTTTCATCGCGGAAATTTTCAGGGCGTCAAAATTCTTTGCAACCATGGTTTCTTTTAGGGAAAACAAGGAATAGGCCAGAAGACCAAGGCCAAAGACGATCATAAACGCGAAGGCGGGACGCCAAGTGTCCCCCATGTTCAAGCCAGCGCCAATAAGGGGTGCGATGATAGGGCCAATGGCGAAGATTGCGATGACACGGGCGAGGGCGATAGAATATTCCCGACCAGAGCACGTGTCACGAAGCATGGCGCGGGCAATTACCTGTCCACAGCCACCGCCGATACCTTGGATAGCGCGACCGAACAGAACCATTTCAATAGACGGGTACAAAATGGCGATGAAGCCACCGATGACGTAAAGGCTCATGCCGTAGATAATGATGATCCGGCGGCCAAAACGGTCAGACAAGGTGCCCATGAAGAACTGGGAAATGCCAAGGAAAAAGGTATAGACTGGAATGGTCAGCTGCACGCTTTCCATCGAAACGCCAAAACCAGCACGCATGTTGCCGAACACGGGCATAAGAATGTCGATTGAGACGGCACCCACGGCGCTTAAAAGCCCGCAATAAATGATCAGCGCGTTTTTTGAATTAGCTTGCATGAAACCTCGTGTTTTGAACCTTTCATAACCTTATGTCATTTCTTGCGAAAATAGCATGGTCATATCGCGCGCCTGATATTTAAAGGTTTGGCAAATTCGAATATTTTGATAAGCCGTAAAAAACGATTATATTTTTCGGGTAGGGATTTATGGCAAGACGTGCAGGCGGCAGAGGCGCAAAGGCAAGCGAAAGCAGGCCCGCGATTGAGCAACTTCCTTGGCAACAACCACGCCTGAACTACAGCCCGATCGAAGTCGTATCCGCAGATGAACTTGAAGCCATTCACGTGGCGAGTTTGCGTGTATTGTCGGAGCTGGGAATGGTTTGTACCAACCCAGAGGCACGACAAGTGTTCAAGCGTGGCGGTGCGGATGTTAACGAAGAAACAGAAGTTGTTAAACTGGACAAAGCAATTATTGAACAATGCATTGCCTCAGCACCTGCTCAGTTTACATTTCATGCGCGGAACCCAGCACACTCACTTCAATTTGGTGGCAATCACCTGATGTTTGCTGCGGTTGCCAGCCCGCCAAATTCGGGCGACATGGTGACGGGTAGGCGTACAGGAAACCAGGAAGACTTCCAAAACTTGGTTAAGATGAGTCAATATTTTAACGCTGTTCATTTAAATGGGGGTTACCCCGTTGAGCCAACCGATATTCACGCCTCTGTGCGTCATCTACACTGTTTGGCGGATATTGCGACCTTAACCGATAAACCATTTCATGTTTACAGCCTTGGCAAAGAACGTAATGACGATGGCTTGGAAATTGCGCGTATTGTTCATGGTCTGACGCACGACGAGCTGCTTGATAACCCCCTTATCATGTCGATTATCAACACGAATTCTCCCATGAAGCTCGACACGCCAATGGCTCAAGGCATTATGGAGCTTGCACGGACGGGTCAAATTTCGGTCATTACGCCCTTCACCTTGGCGGGTGCGATGGCGCCAGTGACAATCGCTGGTGCTTGCGTTCAGCAAAATGCGGAAGCTTTGTTTGGTGTGACCCTAAGCCAACTGACTCGTGCTGGTTCTCCCGTGGTGTATGGTGGTTTTACCTCTAACGTTGATATGAAGTCCGGTGCGCCTGCTTTTGGCACACCCGAATACATGAAGGCGGCACACATAGGCGGGCAATTGGCCAGACGTTACGGTTTGCCTTATCGTTCATCTGGTGTGAACGCTTCCAACACCGTGGATGCACAGGCTGGTTATGAATCCGTGTTTTCCCTATGGGGCTCGATAATGGGTGGTGGTAACTTGATCATGCACTCAGCGGGTTGGTTGGAAGGCGGGCTTCGAGCGTCGATGGAGAAATTCGCGCTGGACGTTGATTTGCTTCAAATGCTGACAAAGTACCTTGAGCCATTGGATTTGTCAGATGATGCGCTGGGCATTGATGCCATTCGGGATGTTGGCCCGGGTGGGCATTTCTTTGGCACACCACACACGCAATCACGATACACGGACGCGTTTTATTCACCGCTTATATCAGATTGGCGAAACTTTGAATCGTGGGAGGAGGCTGGTAGCCCGACTGCGATTGAGAAAGCGCACAAAGTTTATAAGGCAGCATTGGCGGATTATCAGCAGCCGTATTTGCAAGAAGATAGGGCAGAGGAACTCGCCGCCTTTGTTGCAAAGCGTGTTGAACAAGGCGGCGTTAAAACGGATTTTTAGCGTTTAGGTGCGGTATGGGTCTTTACCAAGCTGGCTTTGTTTGCCTATCAAAACCATCCACAAGACTTTCAATCCGTGACGGATTTTGCCGATAAACATTTGGCCAACTGCACCACCGATGAGTGCGGTTAGCAAAGAGCCGAACCAATGATTACTGTCGTCAAAACCATAAGCGAAGATTAGGTTCGCCATGCACACACCGCCAACGGCACCGACAACAAGGTTCCAAAACGTGCCCATGTTTAGGGTCGAGAACATTTTACCAACGATTAAGCCAGCAAATGCGCCGGCGACAATACCAATCATTAAATGAGATAAAGCTGAATCCATTTTTCAATGCTCCGAGTTATATTAGTTTTTATATTAAGTGACAGAAAACGCCCCTTACCGCAAGCGGAGCTTCGAACTTCTAAGCTCTGGTACAGGGTCGAAATTGGTGTGGTTAGGTCGAACTTTCTTAGCGACTGATCAAATTGCGGATGACACCAACAATGCCAGTTAAGGCGCCGCCGCCGACTGCACCCGTGCCAACCATCGCCAATATGGAACCGATATCACCAGTTCCACCTATGTTTGCACCTTTTGCCAAAGCGACACCACCCAAAAGGCCAGCAATGGTGTTGCCAATAGTACCCATGCTCAGGTTGCTCATGAACTTGGCAGCAACGTTACCGCCAGCCGCACCAGAAACGGCACTGATAATCAAAGGAAGCAGTGAAGCTAGTGATAAGGCTGATGTTGTTTCCATGTGTTGCTATCCTTCTTCGAAAATTCTTTACGATTGTATATCGACGGCTTTGATGCAGTGAATGCCGCTGGCTTTAAACTTATCATAGGCAGTGTCCAGTGAGCCGTCTAGGTCAATCGCTCGGCACAGGTCTTCAACCACGTAAGTTTCAAAACCAAATTTCACCGCGTCTAAAGCAGAAAAACCAACGCAGAAATCTGTTGCAAGTCCGGTTAGAAACACACGTTCAATTTCTAAGGTGCTCAAAAGTCCGCTTAGGCCAGTTAGTGTTTTTTGGTCGTTTTCGACAAACGCAGAGTAGGAATCAACCTCTGGCCTTGTGCCTTTACGAATGATTGCCTGTGCTTTCTCAGTTTTTAGATTTTGGTGAAATTCAGCGCCTTTTGAGCCTTGAATACAGTGGTCAGGCCATAGCGTTTGCGGACCGTATGGCATGTCGATGGAGCCAAATGGTGCGCCGTCGGCATGTGAACTTGCAAAAGAAGAGTGCCCTGTTGGGTGCCAATCCTGTGTGAACACACGGTTCGGGAAAATCTCAAGCAGATCGTTTATGCCTGAAACAATGGCATCTCCGTCTGGTACAGCCAAAGCACCGTTGGGGCAGAAGTCATTTTGCACATCAATTACGAGTAATAAATCAGTATTTGTCAGCTTGATCATTAAATTTAGGGTCCGAAAGAGCGAGAAATTGGCATAGTTAATCTGTAGCACTTGTATAGCGCGCTTAGCAGCTTATCTTAACAAAAGATTGAACTAAAGCCTAACTGTGCTTATTCACTGACCTAAGAAATACAAAACCATAAAAATTGACGGTTTTCCCGTCGAAATTGCATACGGAATACTCTCTATGGGCGCTATCATACTTGTCGTTCAGCTGTTTTTGGCTGTTATCCTAATCGGTATCATTCTGGTTCAACGCTCCAGCACCTCTGGTCTTGGCTTGGGTGACGGAAACTCTGGTGGTGGACTTGGCGGCATGATGTCTGGTCGTAGTTCGGCGAACATGTTGACCCGCGCAACTGCATTTATCGCAGCTGGTTTTTTGGCGACTTGTTTGATCTCTGCAATTTTGGCGGCACAAGGTCGTCAAGGCAGTTCAGTTGCTGACATTGAGCGTGCTGCTGAAACTCAGGCAGAGCAAAGTTCTGAAGTGCCAGCGGCACCATCAGCGCCGACAACATCAGCGGCGTCTGACAATGAAGGTCTTCTTCAGCAGCTAGACACAACTGCACCTGCGACACCGTCGCAGTAAAAACAATAAGAACCGTCATAAAATTGACGGCTATCTGAGATTTAAAAGGGGGGACTTACGCTAACGGCGAGGGTGCCCCTTTTATGTTTCCAGATCAAAATAATCAGCCAACTCAGTTTCCACTGTTGCGTCCAGCTGCACCAGTTCCCCCTGTGTACGATCCGAATAGATTTTCGTGGGTGAAATATCTAAAAGGTGGCGCAAATATTTTGAACGAATGGGATGAAAAGCACTATTCCAGTCCCACGCATGCTGTTTCAATAGCTGGTTTGAAGCTTATTTACCTGAACGATGACGCGTTGATTTCGCAGGTTTTGCAAGACACCACTGGCAAATTTGTACGTAGCAAATTGCAAGCACAGATTTTGGACCCCATATTGGGGCAGGGCTTGCTGTCTGTTGATGGTGAGGTCTGGCGCAAGCAACGCAAGGTTATGGCACCCGTTTTTCAACCAAGGCAGGTCGCCGATTTTGAAGAGCACATGCGCCAGTCGACTGAGCGTTTGGTTGATCAATGGACCGAAACGCCGCCAAGGCGTGCGCTGGATGTTATTCCCGCTATGTCTAGCTTGACACTCGACTTCATTGCTAACGCTTTGTTTGGCGGCTTGGAAGCCGAACAACACAAAATGCTTGCCAACAACACGCACCGTGGGTTGTCGCGAGTACCCATGTTGAATGCAGCGTTGCTGTTAAACCCGTTCAAATCACACAACCAAAGTATTTCAAGGTTCACATTCCGTAAGCAAATTCGTCAGTTGGATGAAATTGCTCAAAATTTTGTTCGCCGATATCGGGACGGCGGTTCTAGCGAGCAAAACACTTTGTTGGCCCGGTTGATTGAAGCGCAAGAAGCCGAACAAAACAGCGCCATTGACCAGATTTATGTGCGTGACCAAATCGCCACCTTTTTGCTGGCAGGGCACGAAACCACAGGTAAGGCGCTGGCATTCGCCCTATATGTCTTAGCGTTCGACAAAGTTCGGTGCGACCATTTGGTGGAGGACATACAAGCTAACGGTGAAGACTCTGTTTATTTGGATTGGGTTATAAAAGAGGTGTTACGCCTGTACCCGCCGGCGGTTGTCATCAACCGAGATGCAGCTGAGGACGTGGAGCTAAATGGCGAGCAGGTTTCGAAAGGAACCACCCTAATGATCAGCCCTTGGTTGGTAAACAGAAACCCCGAAACTTGGCAACACGCTGACAAGTTCTGGCCAGAGCGTTGGGAAACCGAAAACCTGAAACAGCGACGTTATTCGTATTTGCCATTTGGTGCGGGGCCGCGCGTGTGCATTGGTGCTGCTTTGGCTTTAAGCGAGCTCAAAATAATGCTGGCCGGCTTGCTGAAGAATTTTGACTTTAGCCCGTCGGACATACACGACGTAGAACCTGCACTTGCTGTTACGCTGTCAGCAACCAATGGCATTTGGCTGAACGTAACACCGAGAAAATAGGAACATTGGAATGACAAAGACAGTTTTTATTACGGGTGCAAATCGCGGCATAGGTCTGGAACTTGCGCGCTTACACAAAGCAGCTGGATGGAATGTCTTAGCCACATTTAGAGATGAAAGTACAAGCAGCGAGCTGAGAGACTTGCTGGGTGCTGATAAGGTGCATCAGTTGGATGTTAAGGATCAGAATGCGATTTCAAAACTTCCCCAGTTTATCGCGGAGCACAGCGGATGTTTGCATCGGTTAATCAACAACGCGGGTGTGTTCGGGCCAAGATCAAACGAAGGCGAGGATTTTGCACAAATCGCAACAGCTGAATGGTTGGACACGTTTCATGTAAATGCCGTGGCACCAGTTCAGATTGCGAAATCTTTACAAGGGTTGTTGGCCAGCACTCAGCCGGATGGGGAAGGCGCGGATACGAAGTGCCCGCAAATTGTAAATATATCTTCACGTATGGGTTCAGTTGAAAATTGTGGAACAGAAAAAAGCTCGTACGCACCGATTTATCGTGCCAGTAAATCTGCATTAAACATGGCGATGACCTGCTTGGCAGCTGATGTTCAAGGCTTGGGCATTGGCGTATATCTTATGCACCCAGGTTGGGTTCAAACAGCTATGGGTGGCGAAAACGCAGATTTATCGGTTCAAAAGTCGGCATTTAATTTGTTTTCAACCATGAATAATTTTTCCTTAAGTCAATCTGGTGGATTCTTTAACCACGATGGAACTAAGATTCTGTGGTAGAAAAACTCAAATGTTCATTTGATGTTCATTTAACGTTTTAAATGAACGTATCCGAGCGATCTGTGGGCGCAATGTTCGAATTCTTTGACTAAATTCATGGGTTTAGTGCTGCATAGCAGTGGTGAGTCACAGAAGGTTGTTTCGTGCTTCATCAGGCCCCTACAATCGCTCATCAAGATCAAATTGTGAGCATTTTTTAAAAAATGAGCGACATGCAAACAGTCGGTGGTCAAGACGACCGCAATCTGGGCCCCGTTATTTCTTCAACACGACTTGAGCACGCAGGCTTGCACTATTTTGGGTGCGCCTACTGGAATTTACCGCCAGCAGCTTTGTATGAACACGCCGTCACAAACGACGAAGCGAGTGTTTCGGCCGATGGCGCGATTGTCGCCTCGACTGGTGAATATACAGGCCGTTCGCCAAACGACAAATTCATTGTCGATGAACCGTCAACATCTGCTGAGGTTTCTTGGGGTGATGTTAACAAGCCATTCTCTGAAGAGAAATTTGACCGTCTGTATGATCGTGTAACTGCGTATCTACAAGGCAGCGAGCTTTACGTTCAGGACTTGTATGCAGGTGCTGACGCAGACTATCGCTTGAACGTCCGCGTTGTGACGGAGCAAGCTTGGCACTCACTGTTCGCTCATAACATGTTTATCCGTCCGACCGCTGAAGAGCGTGCCGATTTCGTACCTGGCTTTACGGTTGTACAAGCACCGGGCTTTAAAGCGGTTCCCGAAATTGATGGCACCAACTCTGAAGTTGCCGTTATCGTAAATTTCAAGCGCAAGCTGGTTCTTGTGTGCGGTACAGCATACGCTGGCGAGATTAAGAAGTCGATCTTTGGTGTTATGAACCACATTTTGCCGGGCAAAGGCGTTATGCCAATGCATTGTTCAGCGAACGTTGGACCAGAAGGTGATACGGCTGTATTCTTCGGTCTTTCTGGCACAGGTAAAACAACCCTGTCTGCAGATGCTAGTCGCACCTTAATTGGCGATGACGAGCACGGTTGGTCAGACAAAGGCGTGTTTAACTTTGAGGGCGGGTGTTACGCTAAAGCCATCAACTTGTCACCAACTGGTGAGCCAGAAATCTATGCGACAACCAAGCGGTTCGGAACCGTGTTGGAAAACGTTGCGATGGATTTGGACACGCACGAGCTGGACTTTGACGATGGTTCGCACACTGAAAACACACGCGTTTCATACCCGATTGATTTCATTCCCAATGCTTCTGCAACGGGTGAAGCGGGCATGCCAACAAACATCATCATGCTTACAGCGGATGCATTTGGCGTATTGCCGCCAGTGTCAAAGTTGACACCAGAGCAAGCCATGTATCATTTCATCTCTGGCTATACAGCGAAGTTGGCGGGAACAGAACGTGGTGTAACAACCCCGCAAGCAGCGTTTTCGGCTTGTTTTGGTGCGCCATTCATGTCGCGTGATGTGACTGTGTACGCCAAGCTGTTGGGTGAGAAAATTGCTAAGCACGGCGTAAACTGCTGGTTGGTCAATACGGGCTGGTCTGGTGGAAGTTACGGTGTTGGTAAGCGCATGAAGCTTGCTTATACACGCGCTATGGTTACGGCAGCATTAAACGGCGAGCTTGCAAAAGTTGAGACCCAAACTGATGCAGTGTTTGGCCTTCACATGCCTGTTTCTTGCCCGAACGTTCCGGACGAAGTTTTGGACCCTAAGCTGACTTGGGCTGATCCTGCTGCCTATGACGCTGCCGCAACTAACTTGGCAAAGCGCTTTGAAGCAAATTTCGCGAAGTATCAAAGTACCTCTGATGCGTCAATCCAGGAAGCTGCGATTAAAGTAGCGGCCTAAATATGGGTTCCTCCATCCATAAGTAAATTCAAAGCGGTGCTTGAAAAGGCGCCGCTTTTTTTTTGTTATGGTGAGGTATTTCTATTTTTCTATTTGTCCACCAGCAAGTCGTGCCCCAACCAAAGCCATAGGCAAGAAGCAAATTGCGGTTAAGACCGAAAACCACGCTGGGTGGGGAATAGTAACAAGTGTAAGGACTGCACCGACGGTTAGAAAGCCAGATACCACCACCGCTGGTAAGGGGTATTGTTTGCTAACTTTGGTGGCAACAAAACCACCAAACAAACTGCCCAACACATATGAAGCAAGCACCAACAAAAGCGCTGTGATGGGTAGCTGGCTTACGAAAGCGGCAAGAACAATTGGGTCCGTTTTGTCAAACCCGGGTGGAATGGGATACAAATAATTCGAGAACAATTGTACCAGTGAAATGACTAGGACTGCGCCTGCGACACCGGCAATTACCCCAAACAACATTTTAATCATGAATTTTGCAGACATCTCAAACCATCGATTTAGTTTTTATTTAAGGTTCAGTTACCTGTTTTCCTTACTCAATTGAAGCGATTTGTATATACCAAGCTGATAAACCTTTTAGAGATTGAATTTTATGTCTGAAGAGAAAAAGCCAAGACCCAGCAAAGTGCATGGCATCGTACACCTTAAAGCTGCTGCGATATATTCGATAGGCGGTTTCAAGCGGTTGTTGCAAGAAACATCCGCCAGGCATCAGTTCACAGCTTTTGCGCTGGTTTTACTCTTGCTTTTTGCCCTAGGTGCACGCGGGTTGGATTATTTAGTCG
>JBMYWL010000060.1:0-9221 GCA_049607365.1 Alphaproteobacteria bacterium
ATAAGTATCTAAAAACACAGAACCATAAGACAGAACGGAAAATGTATTTGTCTTAAAACTGGACGATGTCTTTGAAATAGGTATAGGGTGAAGGTGTAAAATATTTTTTAGGCCTTCACCCCCATGCCATCCATTTCGACGACACTTCGAGGCATATTAACAGCATTCTTGGGCTTTGCCCTCTTCTCGTCGCACGACAGCTTGATCAAAGCGCTAGGCGGCACATACTCCGTCTTTCAGTTGATATTTTTCATCAACCTGTTTTCATTTATACCCATGACCATAACCATGCTGGTTGATCGGCGTGTTGATAACTTCCGACCGCATCACCCGTGGCTGATCTTAATCCGTTCCTGCCTAATGATTTTAGCCATGACCAGCGCATTCTACGCTTTTGCTGTCCTTCCCCTCACCCAAGTTTACGCCCTGTTGTTTGCCACACCTTTGCTGGTGACAATTCTATCAGTCCCTCTGCTGGGTGAAACCGTGCGGGCACAACGTTGGGCAGCTGTTGCTGTTGGTCTTGTGGGTGTCATTGTCGTGCTCCGACCGGGCTACACTGAATTAACCTTGGGGCATCTGGCTGCATTAACTGCCGCATTTGCGAGTGCATTCGCCTCAATCGTCATTCGTAAAATCGGCAGCGAAGAGCGTTCAGCGGTTCTAATTTTGTACCCACTCATTCTCTCCGTCGCTATAATGGGCTCCATGTTGCCACTGGTTTACGAGCCGGTAAAACTAAATCATTTGGCTATGATGGCAGCCATTGCTCTGCTTTCAGTTTTCGCACAGCATTGCATTATTGGTGCTTATAGGGTGGCAGCGGCAGCCTTAATCGCGCCTTTACAGTACAGCCAAATCATCTGGGCGAGTATTTTTGGCATTTTGTTTTTTGCCGAAAAGCCCGACACTTTTGTTCTTGCTGGCAGTTCGATCATCATTGCATCCGGATTATTTGTCGTTTGGCGTGAAAGCCGAACAGAAGTCTCGGCCAGAACACCCGTTCTTAAAACACCCAACTTGCGTTTTGACACAGGTACATCGCCCAAGCCAAAACATCGCAAAGAACAAAGCTAAAGGTCAACCACATGAAAATCGTCTACTCGCCTGACCATAAGCTTCGCGACACAAAAACCGAACTTTGCGGTGGAGAACTGTTGCCACCATTCGAGTGCGCAGAGCGGTTGGACTACATAATCCAAGAATTGGGAAAACGAAACTTCGGCTCTTTGGTTCCGCCCCAACAATATGGCTTGGAACCCGTTTTGACGGTGCATGACAAAGACTACATCGCTTTTTTGGAAACCGCTTGGCAGGACTGGAAAGCTGAAGGAAACAAAGGTGAAGCCATAGCCTCCAGCTGGCCAGCTCGAACCATATGTCCACCCGGTTTCGAAAAGCGTATTCCCAAACACATTGAAGCGCGTTTGGGTCATTATTGCTTGGCCAGTGAAACCTCAATTGCAGAAGGTTCGTGGAACGCAGCAGTCTTATCAAAAGATGTGGCATTGACTGCGTTAGATTTGGTCTGGGAGCAAAAAGAACAGGTAGCCTTTGGCCTTTGTCGTCCGCCAGGACACCATGCCTCCACAAGTCAATTTGGTGGTTATTGCTTCATCAACAACGCGGCTGTTTGCGCACAAATGGCGTTAGACAAAGGCGCTGGTAAGGTCGCAATCCTTGATGTTGACTTCCACCACGGCAATGGCACTCAAGAGATATTTTATGCACGAGACGACGTTCTGTTCGCATCTTTGCATGGCGATCCGGATGAAACCTTTCCTTACTTCTCTGGTTTTGCAGATGAAACCGGAATTCAAGCAGGTGATGGCTACAACCTGAATTACCCTCTGCCTGCCGGAACCGATTTTAAATCGTGGCGAAAGGCCTTCATGGATGCAGCCGCGAAGATTATAGCTTTCGCGCCAGAGCTTTTAATCGTGTCGTTGGGTGTTGATACCTTCGAGCGTGACCCCATTTCCTCTTTCAAGTTTACCAACGGCGACTTTGTCACCATGGGTAAGGATTTGGCAAACATGGGCTTGCCAACCCTGTTTCTGATGGAGGGTGGATATGCCGTTGAGGACGTTGGCGTCAACACGGTCAACACGCTGCAAGGTTTTATCTCATCATGAATGTGTTGGTTCTAAATTCTTCTAGTAGGACAAAGGAGTCCGTATCTCGCCAGTTGGTGGGTTTGATGCTTGATAAGCTACGAGCAGAGAACCCAGTCGCCCGTGTGATTGAGCGGAATCTAAGCAAAGCCCTGCCCCTGATAGATGAAGAGTGGGTTGAGGCCAACTTCACCAAGAAACAAGCCCTCAACGACAGACAAAAGCAGGTGCTGGCTTTCTCTGACGCCCTTATAACCGAGTTGGATCAAGCGGACATTCTTGTTTTCGGCGTACCACTTTATAATTTCAGTGTGCCAGCTTCCTTAAAACTGTGGATTGATTTGGTTTGCCGCGCAGGTGTCACCTTTCGCTACCTCAGCGGAGGAAATGTCGAAGGCTTACTGCAAAACAAACAAGCTTTTGTCATGATGACTTCAGGCGGTGTTCCTTTAGGTTCAGTGGAAGACCACGCAACACCCTTAATGCGCGATGTCCTTGGGCTTATCGGCATAGAGCAGGTTAATTTCATTTCCGTTTCCGGCGTTCCCAAAAACACAGAACGCGGAATGGCAGAAGCAAGGGTGAAAATTGACGAATTGTTTCAAAGCCATGCATAGCGCGAGTTTAAGCACATGAACCTTAATGCTGATTTTTCTAAACGCGTGGCCCTTCACAGTGAAAAACTTGAGTGGCAACCGTCACCCGTTGCAGGTATTGAGCGACGCATGCTCGATCGCATAGGCGGAGAAGTAGCGCGAGCGACAACGATCGTTCGTTTCGCCCCTGACAGCGAATTCTCTCCACACACACATGGCGGTGGCGAAGAATTCATCGTGCTGGAAGGTGTGTTTCAAGACGAGCACGGTGACTACCCTGTCGGAACTTATGTACGCAACCCACCAACCAGCCGGCACACGCCGAGTTCAAAAACCGGATGCACGCTATTTGTGAAGCTTTGGCAGTTCGCGCCAGAAGACAGACACCAATTTCGATTGGACTTGAATGCGTTACAAATGGTTGCTTCAAGCAATCACCCGCATGTATCGACTGCGCATCTGTTTGACGACCCACGTGAAAACGTAAGGCTGGACCACTGGGAAGAGAACGCAAAAGTCAAGCTCGACCTACCAAAAGGCGGAGAATTTTTGGTACTTGATGGCTGCTTCAGTGATGGTTCGGAAACATTTGCCAAACACGACTGGTTGCGTCTACCGGAGGCGAGCAAGCTAATGGCTTTATCCGGTAGTGAAGGCGCTAAAGTTTGGGTGAAAACAGGCCACATACCCTACGCCAACGCACCCATTCCTAAGGATTAGGTTAGGAGTTCTAATTTATTTGAAACAAAAAAGGCCCCGTCATTTAAGACGAGGGCCCTTTGTAACGCAGCAGAGGATTGAGCCCCTACTCTTTGATGCCTGTCTGAATCATACGGTCTGCGATCATCGCCAGCAAAGCCATAGACAAACCAGCGACAACACCCAAGCCAACATCAGCACCACGAACAGCGGTGTAAACTTGCTCGCCTAAGCCTGTTGTTCCGACAAGTGCTGCAATTGCAAGCATTGCGAAGGAAAACAGAATTGTCTGGTTCAAACCAACCAAAATGGACGGGATCGCCAAAGGCAGTTTAACCTGCCAAAACGTTTGCCACTTAGTACAACCTTGTTCTTTGGCAACTTCCAACATTTCCTCTGGCACCTGTCTCAATCCAGCTTCTGTGTACTTGATTGCTGGCACAAAAGCGTAAGCGATTATTGCCAGTAACGCCGTGAACTCCCCAACCTGAAAGAACATCAGGGCTGGAATCAAAAACACAAACATGGGAATGGTTTGGAACGTGTCGGAGATTGGTCGCACGATCTGTGAGACAAGGTTGCTGGAAGCTGCAGCCACACCGATCAAACCACCAATTATGAAGGAAATTACAGCCGCCGCACCACACAAATAAACCGACAGCATGGCTTTTGGCCACATGCCGTTGATCGCGATGAATGCCAAAGATAAAGCAACAAACAGCGCCAATTTCATTCGGCCAATTTGATAAGCCAACAGAACAGCCGCCGCAAACAGGATTAACCAAGGTGCGCCCGTAAAACCGATGTACAAAATGTAACCAAAGAACGCGATGATTAGGCCCAAACGCCAGCGTTGGAACATTAAGGCCGTTGCCAAAGACAGAACCGCAACTAATCCGCCATATGACCACCTCAACGTTGGTGTAAAATCAATCCCCCAAGTGATAGGGAAAATGGTGTTCACAAAGCCATTTCGTAGTGGCAGCATGTAGTAGTAAAAGGTCGAATCCTTTACATCAGTTAAGGCCTGACCGTTGGTTGAAACATAAGCATCCAGGCTTTCATTCATACTTTTTGCAGCAGCTTGTCCAAAGGCAAATTCTGGCAAAGCAGGAAGAAAATAGTTCAACGCAACCGCAAGAACCAACAAGGCAAGTGTGAACGGCAATACGCGATTATACAAATCTAACGGTTTGGCCGCTTTTCCAACTGACATACGATCCATCAAAATCGCCATCAACACGATAACACCGCCAGAAAGCAGTGACTCGCCAAAGCGTGCTTTGCGCATGCCGCTTAAAACCTCCCAGCCAATGTCATCTAGACCGCCAATAACTGACGCAATGATAACCATGGAGAAAGCAGCAAGAATAGTCTGATTTATGCCAATACGAATTTGTCTAAAGGCTGTTGGCAGCTCTACCCACGCAAGCGTTTGCAGACGTGTTGTACCTGCCATGGATGAAGCTTCGGTAATTTCAGAAGAGACGCCGCCAAGGCCAAGAGCCACATTTCGAACCATGGGTGGTGTTGCGTAAATTACCGAGGCGATCATACCAACCACAGGACCAAAGCCAAACAACACCAACAAAATTGGTAAATAGGCAAAGGCCGGAACTGTTTGCATGACGTCTAGCAATGGAAAAACAATTTTTGAACCGAGTTTCGTTCTGTGAGCAACAATTCCTAACAGCAGACCGAGGATCAAAGAAACAAAAACTGCAACAATAACCAAAGCCATGGTGTTCATGGCTTGCGGCCAATATCCCGTTCCGACGATGTAGGCTACCGTCAAGGCGGTAAAAAGTGTCAAAACCCAACCTGAATAGCGCCAAGCAACAGCCAACAAAGCCAGAGATATTACAGGCCATGGAAGCCACGACAACACAAACTTGATGCCCAGGATCATACTGCCTAAACCCGATGAAAAAGCCCTAAACACTGGCTTTAGGTAAGGCAAAACTAAATCCGAAACATAATTTATCCAGTCATTCAGCGGGATGGTTAAGGCATCTGGAAAAACCCGTGCGACTTCCAAAGTAGAACTTGGCAACGCTAAAAATGCCAAGGCTGCAACAAGAACGACCAACCAAGGCCAGACTCGTTTTTGGTCCTGTGCCAACAAGCGGACCGATTTTGAAACGTCTATCATACGCGTTTAAGGGCAGAGGTTAGTTTTTCTGGACGCAGTTCGCCGAGCACCTTGCCGGTTTCGTCTGCGACAGCCATTTTCTGCGCACTTTCAGCTGTAAGTGCCAAGACATCTTCAAGTGTCATGTCAGGCGTTACCACACCCGCAGGTTCACCATCTGAAATCTTGTCAACCAACTGGTCAACCTTGATGATCTTGGTACGTGGAACCTCTTTAACGAACTCTTTTACGTAGTCGTTGGCTGGGTTCAACACGATATCTTCGGGTGTTCCCACCTGAACGATCATGCCATCTTTCATAATCGCGATACGATCAGCCAAACGAACGGCTTCCATAAAGTCATGCGTCACGAATATAATGGTTTTCTGGAAACGATCTTGCAAGCGCAGCAGTTCAGATTGCATTTGCCAACGAATTAGCGGGTCAAGGGCCGAGAATGGCTCGTCCAAGAACCACAGCTCTGGATCAACAGCCAAAGATCTGGCGATGCCCACACGTTGTTTTTGTCCACCTGAAAGCTGGTCAGGGAATGCCGTTTCACGGCCTTCCAGCTCAACGATTGAAATCATTTCGCGCGCTTTAGCAAGGCGTGTTTTTTCGTCAATGCCCTGCACTTTCAATGGAAAGGCGACGTTTTCTTCAACAGTTAAGTGCGGAAACAGGCCGAAATGTTGAAACACCATGCCCATTTTTTGACGTCGAATATCTCTTAGTGCTTTTCCGGATTTTTTAAGGAAGTCTTCGCCATCCAGCAACAACTCACCAGCACTAGGCTCTGTTAAACGCGACATACAGCGCATTAAGGTTGATTTTCCTGAGCCAGAAAGGCCCATAAGCACGAAAAACTCACCGCGTTTAATTTCTAGGTTTATGTCTCCGCTGGCGACGATACCGTCTGCCGCGCGAACATCTTTTGCAAACTCTTCACATGCTGCTGCTCCACGTGGAAGATCCTTGGCTGCAGGCAAAGTTTTTTCCGGAGTGCCAAATACCTTCCAAAGGTTTTTGCACTCTAATGCAATATCGCTTTTTAATTTTGTCATTTTTTTTGCCAATCCTCTTTGCCTTCAGCCAAAACCGAAGGCAAAGAGATTTTATGGCTTTTACATGTTTGCCGCAGCTGCCCACTTGGCAACCGTGTCACCGTTAGCTGCAACCCAAGCTGCAACAACGTCTTCAACCTTACCGCCTTCTTGGTCAACAGCAGCCATCATTGATTGCTGTGCACCAGTATCAACAGAAACAGCTTTCAGTACGTTCATTGCCGCTGGCCATTTCTCACCGAAGCCAGCCCAAGTTACCTTGAACACACGTGCCGGTGCGAAGTCGCAGTCATTAACCGCATCTGGGTTCACACCCCAAGCAGGATCAGAGAAACATGCGTCTTCAGCTGCTGGCATATCAACCCATTCTGTTTCGTACGCTGCAAGTGCCCAGTGTGGCTGCCAGAATGTCATGAACAACGGGCTTTTCTTCGCGACAGACGCCTTTAGCTCAGCGATAAGTGCGCCTTCAGAACCAGATGGAACAGCTTTAAACGGAAGCTTTAAGCCAGCCATACGATCTGCGCCAGGTGTACCCCAGTCTGCTGGATAATCTAGCAAGCGACCGCTTGGAATTGTTTCAGCTGTTGCAAACTTAAGTGCGCAAGCTTCAAGAGCTTCCCACGCTGGTAGACCCGGGCACATTTCTTTCACGTGTACCGGATATAAAAAGCCTTCACGTGCAACGATGCCATTTTCACCGATATCCGTAACAGATCCAGCGTCTGACATTTTTGTGTAAAGCTCTGGTGCGTTAGAGCTCCAGATTTCCATGGTCGCGTGAATGTCGCCATCAGCAAGTGCCGTAAACTGTGAATCGTAACCAGCAGTTACCAACTCAGTTTTGTAACCCGCAGCTTCAAGAGCGGCAGCAGCAAGGTGTGTTGACACGTGCTGGCCAGTCCACTCGTTAACTGCAAGTTTAATTGCTTCGTCTTTTGCACCCATTTCGGCAGCAAAAACAGAACTGCCCAATAGAGCAGTAAGTGACAAAACAGAGCTAGCAACGCCAGCGATTAACATTTTTTTCATTATATCCTCCTATGTATTTTATGCGGCTGAGAAAGCACCATTTTACACAACATATAAAGTTAAAAATGAGAAAGATGCCAAAATTTGTCCCGTTCAGGCTTGAAAACGGCTGCTTTTTAGTTGTTTCCGTAAAATTTAACTACCATTCGAAGCGAATTGTAAATTTTTGTTCATTTTCACTTCACAAGCTCGTGAGCGCCCCTGCGTTTCTGACCAAGGTTTGTGAATCACAATTGTGAAAACTTAACGATTTCGCGAACCAGAACATCAAGTGCGTCAATGCAAACAACCTTAACGTCAGGTGTATCCCTTAAACCATCTGCAATCATCGAGAACTCCGAACAGCCAATCAACAACGCCATCGCACCTTGCTGTTCGACGTCCCTTCCCGCTTCAACCAATATGTTCTTTGTTGCCGTGCTCGCGCCACTGCTTTTTATGGCTTGAATGGCTTCAAGTAATGCAGTTTGATTTCTAGGATAAAGCGTTTCTATTTCATGTATTGCAAATGCTTGGCTGAACAACCCTGTTTCTTTTGTCGCGGGGGATGCCAACACACCCACCTTACCACCACGCCCAACTTGCCGAAACACAGCCTCAACCACGAAATCAATCATGTTCAACAAGGGGATTTCAACAGCGGCTTCAATATCATTAGCGAACAAGTGTGCTGTGTTACACGGCATCGCCAACGCTTTTGCACCGGAAACTTCAAGCCGCTTGGCCATTTGTCCCAATACCGTCGCAGGGTTGGGGCCTGTACCCTTCAGCAAATAATCAATTCGAGATGGCACCTGCGGGTTCATATCTACCAACAACGGAATGTGGTCACGATCGTCTTTAGCATCGACCGCCGCCAATATCCGCTGTTGCAAAAGAATGGTCGCCTCAGGGCCCATGCCACCCAAAACGCCAATTGTCTTTATGTGCGACACGTTTCATTCATCGCATGCTCTAGATCATGAATCAGATCAGCGGGTTGTTCTAACCCAATATTCAGCCGAACCAATCGCCCTGCATAATCTCTCCCAGGTCGATCAATATCAGGATAGACCACAGCTAAACTGGTAACCCCGCCCCAACTAAGGCCGATCTTAAATATGAGGAGTTGGTCCAAAAAGCTCTCAACTTGTTTAGGCGAAACCGAGCCTTTGAACAAAAATGAAAACACACTTGCTGAGCCAGTGAAGTCGCGCTTCCAGTTCGCGTGTCCAGGGCATGATTCCAACGCAGGGTGAAACACGCTTTCAACCAAATCATTCACTTGCAGCCAATTGGCAACCATCAAGGTGCTGATTTCCAACTGGTCCAACCGAACGGGAAGCGTTTGCAGGCCGCGCAAGGCCAAGCTGCAATCATCTGGAGATACAGCCAGCCCCAGTTGTCGATACACAGGGCCCAGCATTTCAAACGCTTTTTGATCCCGCGCAGAAACAGAACCCGACAACAGGTCACTGTGTCCACCGACGTATTTTGTTAAGGCTTGAATTGAGACATCAACGCCGTGAGCAAAAGCATCAAACAAAACACCTGCGGCGTAGGTATTGTCCAACGCGACTGCTACGCCTTTTTCATGCGCAGCTTT
>JBMYWL010000061.1:0-9028 GCA_049607365.1 Alphaproteobacteria bacterium
ATCAACTGACGGGGCGATAATCACTTCTGTGAAAATCTGACTGATACGCTCTGCTGTTGGACCATCCAAAGGGCGGTTCAGGGCGACAATACCACCGAAAGCCGAAACAGTGTCACAGGCATGGGCCTTGTCGTAAGCTTGGAACAAATCACCGCTTGGTGCAGTTGCAACACCGCAGGGGTTGGCGTGCTTAACGATTACCACGGCTGGGTCTTCAAATTCACACACGGCCTCAAACGCAGCGTCCGTATCGTTCAGGTTGTTGTAAGACAAAGATTTGCCCTGAAGCTGCTCTGCTGTTGCAACACCAGCGCGGTTTGAACCGTCTTTGTAAAACGCCGCAAATTGATGCGGGTTTTCACCGTAGCGCAACACTTCATCAACATTGCCCGTAAACGAAAGTTGCTCAGGAAACTGCTCCTCAACCTCAGCGGCAAACCATCCCGATATGGCTGAATCGTAAGCTGCTGTGTGGGCATAAGCCTTCGCCGCAAGTTGCTTACGTTTGGTGTTAGACAAAGCACCATCCGCTTTAATCTCAACCAACACAGCTTCATAATCAGACGGGTCAACGACAATGCCCACACTTGCGTGGTTTTTGGCGGAGGCTCTGACCATTGCAGGACCACCAATGTCGATGTTTTCGATGCATGTTTGGAAGTCAGCACCTGAAGCCACAGTTTGTGTGAAGGGGTATAAATTCACCACCACCAAATCGATCTCGCCAATGCCTTCAGCAACGGCGGTGGCTTTGTGGTCCGCCTTTGAACGATCCCACAAAATAGCTCCGTGAATTTTCGGGTTCAGCGTTTTAACGCGACCTTCAAATATTTCAGGGTCGCCCGTGTAATCTGCCACGTCTTGAACGTCCAAACCGGCTTCGCGCAATGTTTTAGCAGTGCCGCCAGTTGACAGCAGGTGAATGCCCGCTTCGGCCAACCCACGTGCAAAAGGCACCAGGCCTGATTTATCAGAAACGGAAAGTAGTGCGGTTTTCATGGAAATGCGAACTCGATTGATAAGCTGAGGTTGCTGTTTTCTAAACCACCTGCCGTGTAAACACTCATGCCAGTTTGATAAGGCTCCCTTTTGTGCTGACCTTATGCTCAGTCACTTGAATGATCTGGCAGCCTTGACCAAGGGTCAGTTGTGGATTTGCACAAGAATCTTTTTAATAGAAACAAGACTTCTCGATACAAATCCCTCGTCACCTTGAGATTTACTCGAAGTGACATATAAAAAAGTGTCCAAAAACATGATCCCTCGTTATTCCCGTCCTGACATGGTTGCCATTTGGGAGCCTGAGAACAAATTCCGCATCTGGTTTGAAATTGAGGCCCACGCGTGTGACGCACAGGCTGAGCTTGGGGTCATTCCAAAGTCTGCAGCTAAAACTGTTTGGGAAAAGGGTGCGTTTGAAGTTGCGCGTATCGACGAGATTGAGCGTGAAACCAAACACGACGTCATCGCGTTCCTAACCAATCTTGCTGAGTATGTCGGTGATGACGCACGCTTTGTCCACCAAGGCATGACGTCATCTGACGTGTTGGACACAACGCTGGCTGTTCAAATGGCCCAAGCAAGTGACATTTTGCTTGCTGATATGGACAAGCTACTTGCAGCTTTGGAAAAGCGCGCACGAGAGCACAAAGACACGGTTTGCGTTGGTCGCAGTCACGGCATCCACGCAGAGCCAACCACATTCGGTTTAAAGCTGGCCGGACACTACGCCGCTTTCAAACGTAACCGCGAGCGCCTTGTTGCAGCCCGTGAAGAGATTGCCACATGCGCTATTTCTGGAGCTGTCGGCACTTTCGCTAACATTGACCCAGCTGTTGAAGCACACGTTGCAGACAAAATGGGCCTTAAGATTGAGCCACACTCAACACAGGTTATTCCGCGTGATCGTCACGCCATGTTTTTTGCAACGCTCGGTGTTATTGCTTCATCTATTGAAAATTTAGCCACTGAAATTCGCCACCTACAAAGATCTGAAGTACGCGAAGCGTTCGAATTTTTCAGTAAAGGTCAAAAGGGTTCGTCGGCCATGCCGCACAAGAAAAACCCTATTCTAACCGAGAACTTGACTGGCCTTGCGCGTTTGGTGCGCATGGGCACAGTACCGGCGATGGAAAACGTCGCCCTTTGGCACGAGCGTGACATTTCACACTCAAGCGTGGAGCGTATGATTGGTCCTGACGCGACAATTACGTTGGACTTTGCACTGGCGCGCCTAACTTCGGTCATCGAAAAGCTGTTGGTATTTCCAGAGCAAATGCTTGCCAACATGAACGAACTTGGCGGCTTGGTGAATTCACAGCGTGTACTGCTTGCTTTGACACAAGCGGGTGTTAGCCGTGAAAACGCCTACCTGATTGTTCAGCGCAATGCGCTTCGCGTTTGGGACGAGCAAACTGATTTCCTCGCGCTTTTAAAAGCCGATGAAGAGGTCAAAGGCTTTATGTCTGACGCACAGTTGGAAGCTTGCTTTGACATGTCGTACCATCTGAAACACGTGGACACTATTTTTGCCCGTGTGTTTGGGTAGAATTTACCAACTCCGCATTCATTGCGGAGTCTAACTTAGTGAGGTTCCGTAATGAATACGGAACAGGAGTGAGCAGAGAAAATTGATTGGCGTATTAGATTCTGGTTCTGGCGGTTTAACGGTTCTTTCGGGCTTGCAAGCCGCCCTGCCCGACCAGCAGTTCATCTATTACGCTGATCGGGCCAACTGCCCATACGGTGATAAAAGCCGCGCTGTTGTTCAACAACTTGTTCAAGACGCGGTAGAGGTGTTGTTCGACAAAGGTTGTGACCTCGTCATCATCGCCTGCAACACTGCTTGCGCTGTCGCGCTCAAAAAAATCCAACGCGAATGGTTACCGGCACACCACCCCAACAAACGCGTGCTGGGTATTATTGTGCCAACCGTTGAATCTGTCACTGGTCGCGCATGGCGCGGCTTCAACCAGCGCCAAACATCAGAAGCCGACAACAAGCTTGTGGCTGTGTTTGGCACACTGCGCACAATTGCCAGTCAAGTTTATCCCTTCGAAATTCACAAACGCTGTGCCTCCACCCGTGTTGTTCAACAGCCAATTGTTGGATTGGCAAACGCCATAGACGATTCAGAGCCTGACGCACTGATAAACGCGCTTATTCAAGACGCGGTTGATACGGTGCTGGAAATTACCGATGGCGAAAAACCTGAAGCAGCACTTTTGTGTTGTACACACTACCCATTGGTTACGCCCATGTTTCAACAGGTACTTGGCGCTGATGTCCGTGTGCTTGACCAAAACAAAATTGTTTCCGATGCGTTGATTTCATACTTAAAGCGTCATCCAAATTTTGTGACTAATGGCCAAAGCCTTGCTTTCACCAACGGTGATGTCGCGCTTGCCAACGCCATTACTGAACGCTTTAAACTGCGGGTACCAAAGTTTACGGCGCTTTAAGTGAACCTGCTCCGTACTTGTTACGGAGCCTCAATCGTCTAGATTCCGTAACAAGTACGAAATTGATGAACCACGCAATAAGGAGCCAAACACATGATTCTTTATGATGACCCCATATCTGGCAATGGTTTTAAGTTACGTTTGCTGTTCGCACTTAGTGGCCAGGCTTACACCTACAAACCGGTTTACATACTGAAGCGTGAGACCAAGGCTGACTGGTTCTTGGCAAAAAATCCAGCGGGGCAAATTCCCGTTGTCGAGTTGAATGACGGAACAATCTTCCGTGAATCCAACGCCATGTTGGTACACTTCGCAAGAGATACAAAATTCTGGCCACAAGACCCTATCGCGCAAACGCGTGTGCTGGAATGGCTATTTTGGGAGCAATACGTTCACGAACCCAACGTCGCCGTTATCCGCTCTTGGTATGTCAAAGACATGCTTGACCAATTTAGTAATCAACAAATCAGCGACAAAACAGAAGCTGCAAAAGCAGCCTTAAAATTGCTCGATGAAGCTTTAGCAGGACGTGATTGGTTGGTGGGTGAAACCATGACCATAGCGGATATAAGTTTGTATGCTTATTCGCACTTGGTCGGTGATGCGGGTATTAGTTTAAATGAAACACCGAACGTCAAAGCTTGGGTAGAGCGGGTTGCTGTGACAACTGGTTACGTTGGCATTGACGACTGGGAAACCGCATAAACTCAGTCGATATGTTACTTAATCACAACAGAAACTTATAAATGCGCCCTTAAAGTCAACATATCGAGTTACTAAATGTATCATTATGATATATTGACTATCTTATGTTAACTTTATTGAAAGAGGACTAAATGACTTCAGATCAACCTTGGCCACCACGAAATGCTACCGACGAAATTAGAGCATTGGCCAATGATGATGAAATGAGTCTGATTTTAAGAAGGCACGCAAAAGAGCGAATGCTTGAACGAGATTTGATCATGAGTGATTTGTTACACGTCTTAAAACATGGTTTTGTGTATGCAAGTGCAAGTGATTCCACTCAAGAAGGCCAATATAAATACGCCATTGAAAACAATGCACTAAATGGTGATGGAAGAAATTTAAGAGTTATAGTTGTTCCTGTTATAAAAGATAAGTTTTTGAACATTGTCAGCTTTATGTGGGTTGATGAAAAACAAACAAGGGCCGGAACAGTTCTAGGAGAATATGAAGATGAGTGATTACCACTATACAGAATGTGGGTTAGACAATGTATTTGTTTACGGTTGTCCCGTAATGGAAGACGATAAAGGTGAAGAAGTTTTTATGCTGAAGTACATAAATTCTCTACATCGCGTAATTGCACAAGCTATCGTGAACCACTCTAAAGGTATATCTGGGAAAGAGTTGAGATTTCTAAGATCTGAATTAGGACTCACTCAATCTGAGCTTGCTCGCTTTGTTCATAAAGACGGACAAACAATTGGCCGTTGGGAACGTGGTGAAGGAACTATTGATAGTCCTGCTGAAGCTATGATACGAGTTTTGACTGTACAAAAGCTAAAACTATCTAATGAAAATGACATTGAAGAAATGTCGCGTAGAAGCGTGCAATCAGCACAAATTCAGCCAATTGACATCAACTTTCAAAATAATGATTATGAGTTACGAGAAGCTGCATAATTTTTTTGAAAACTTTGTGACGGCTCTGCTTCGGAATCCGTATTAAGACCCTACCAAGGGCAACTTAGCGAAAGCAAGCTATCACCTAGTGCTGGGAAGGCTCCTCAATAATTCACCTCGGTGAAAGTTGGCGGAGCCTTTGCTTTTTCAATTCAAGTAGATCCTGAATCGAGTTCAGGATATGAAGTGCGTTACAATTACCTCATCCTGAACTCGATTCAGAGTCTACTTTCAAATCACTACCAATATCAAATAAATCAGGGGCTATTAATTTCAAATTTTTTAACTGAAATTTTCCTGAAAAACCTTCTGGTTTCAGAGATTTAATACCTTGCCATTCAGCAAGCTTCTCCCATTTCGAACGATAGTGAATAATTGTCTCTCTGACAGTTGACTTTGCTTCACCTGATGCACTGGGTTCATCATCAAACCCTGGTTGCCATAAACAACACGAACAAATTGTTGTTCCAATAATTCCTTTGCCAAATGAGTCATAGGCCGGAGTTCCTGAAAATTCAGAATAGCCGCAAACAGGGCACATATACTTGTTAATACTATTACGTATATTGAACTCACATTGTTCTCTCATAATGTCACCTCATCTTCTACAGTCACCCAGTATCCTTCTGTCGGTTGAATGAACACCAGTTTTTGAGCCTGTAACATAAGCCTTGGTGTGGCATGAAAAGCTTCATCGTGTGCGTACAGGCTATCCCCTAAAATAGGGTGACCCAAGTGTTGCATGTGTACACGTAATTGGTGCGAACGGCCCGTTTTGGGTCTTAATTCGACCTTGGTCGCGTTTTCTTTGCGTTCCAGCACGCGCCAATCTGTTTGCGATTTTTTTCCCGTTTCATGACAAATTTTCTGTAACGGCCTGTTGGGCCAATCGCAAATAAGTGGTTGGTCTACGTGTCCCGCGTCAGCGGTCACTTCACCCCAGACCCACGCGATGTATGTCTTTTCAATTTTACGCTTTTCAAACTGACGGCCGAGCCCTTTTTGTGCCAGCTTAGAACGTGCAAAAATACACACGCCAGATGTTTCCATGTCCAGCCTGTGGACAAGCAAAGCTTCGGGATAAGCATCCTTAACGCGGGTTTCCAAGCAATCACCAAGCTCTGGTGCTTTTCCAGGCACGGTCAACAAGCCAGTAGGTTTGGAGAAGACCAAGACGTCAGCATCTTCATACAGCAGTTGCAGCCAAGGGTCGGTTGGCGGGTTGTAAACAAGGTCACGGATCATTGATTGCATCCAGCTCCGTATTCAATACGGAGCCTAGTTGATCTAGGTTCCGGCTCAAGGCCGGAACTGCTGACAAAATTAACCATCCAACCAAATATCCAACAGGCGTCGGGCGATTGCGTCACGTGGTGGAATGAAAAAGTCTGGCTCTTCTTTTTTGGCAATCAGCTCTTCACGCGTCCACCATCTGGCCGTTTCAATTTCAACAGGGTCAATTGTGAGTTCGGGTGGTGTATCTGCATCAATTTCAGCATGAAAACCGAACATAAGCGAATTTGAATAGGGCCAAGGTTGAGAGTCGACGTACGTCACCCGATCCACGTTCAAACCAACCTCTTCTTTCACTTCACGGGCGACAGCTTGCTCAAGATTTTCCCCGTGCTCGACAAACCCCGCCAAAACCGAATGAAGGCCCGGCGGGAACTGCGGACTGCGCCCCAACAAAGCTTGGTCCGCTGCCGTAACCAACATAATAACCGCGGGGTTAATGCGCGGAAAGTGCTGTGTGTTACAATCAACATTTTCACACTTGCGACTGTGCCCGTGTTCCTGTGGCCACGTCGCGTGACCGCATGACCCGCAAAAGCGATAAGACTTGTGCCAGACGAACAGTGAGCGTGCATAGGCGATAATCGCGCTGACGTCGCCATCCAAATTTTTGGTGAAGGGTCGCAGTTCCAAGAACTGGCCATCTGTCCCGACCTGTTCAGCTGGGTTTTCAGGGTCAAATTGCACAGCGCTTATGTCGATTGCCAGTACGGGTGCCCCCGCTAAAGTACCCGCAACCATGTAGGTCGAGCCCTGCTGAATAAAACCACGCGCAATTTGCGGGCTAATCGAGACGATGTGCGTTTGACACGAGCTAACCAATGGCAGGTTGTTCCAGATTGGCCATATGAGCACCAAGGGGTCTGCCAACATGCGCTCAATCCATGCGCCATCATTACGCAATTCAGCGTGTCTTTGCAGGTTTTCCGTGGTGTAAGTCAGGTAGCGCATAGCAATTCATATCTCTTTGTTGGCAATTGATGCCGTTCTACTCTTGAATAGTCGCTCAAACTTCGCCATACAAGCCTTGAGCGCGGACGGTCCGCTCGCCAACCCGGTCAGATCCGGAAGGAAGCAGCCGTAACGAGGTCTGGGTCGGGTCGCGCTCACCTATCTATAAAGAAGGGTGCACAGCTATATGGAACCTACTGACAAAACGCATCTGGTTCTAGCTCGCAAATATCGCCCGCAAGATTTTTCCACACTCTACGGTCAAGAAGCACTGGTTCGCACGCTGTCGAACGCGCTTAGCTCTGGCCGCTTGGCCCAAGCCTATATGCTAACGGGTGTACGTGGTGTCGGAAAAACAACCACCGCCAGAATTATTGCACGCGCACTGAACTGTATTGGTGTTGACGATCAGGGAAACACCACACCGGAACCTTGTGGCACCTGTAGCAACTGCACCGCCATTGCCGCTGATCGCCACCCCGATGTGTTGGAAATGGACGCCGCCAGCCGAACAGGTGTTGGGGACGTGCGTGAACTGATTGAGTCCGTGCGTTACGCACCAGTGCAAGCACGGTCAAAAGTCTACATTATCGACGAAGTGCACATGCTCTCCAAACAGGCATTTAACGCCTTGCTGAAAACCTTGGAAGAGCCACCACCGCATGTGAAGTTCATTTTCGCGACAACCGAAATTCGTCAGGTTCCAGTAACCATTTTGTCGCGTTGTCAGCGCTTTGACTTAAGACGCATCAGCACCGAACAACTGCAAAACCTGTTCACCGACATATTGTCAAAGGAACAGGTCGAAGCTGAAAGCGAAGCAGTGCAAATGATTGCGCGCGCAGCCGACGGTTCTGCCCGTGATGGTTTGTCTTTGCTTGACCAAGCAATCGCCCTTTCAGACGGCCAAGTGCTGGCCCAAACCGTTGGTGACATGTTGGGTTTGGCTGACCGTGGTCGTTTGATCGATTTGTTCCAAGCTTTGTTAAGTGGAAACGCTGTTGAGGCGTTGAGCATATTCGACCAGCTTTATGAAGTTGGCTCGGACCCGCTTTTGGTCATTAAAGATTTGGCAACACTCAGTCATTTGATGACCCGCGCGAAAGTGGCACCAAAAGCAACCGAAAACCAGAACTTGCCAGAACTGGAACGCAGCCTGATTGAGCAAGTTTTACCGAGTCTTAGCCTTGGTGTTTTGGGGCGGTTGTGGCAAGCACTACAGCAAGGCATTGAAACTGTTGAACGTGCACAAGACACCAAACAAGCTGGCGACATGGTTTTAATGCGTCTGGCTTATATGGCCAACGTGCCAACACCGGGCGAGATGGTGAAGCAGTTTGAACAAGGTGGCGGTAACACCGGTAATGGAAGTACGAGTAGTGGAAGTACGGGTGGCGGCTTAGGGAATGGTAATCCGTCAGCGGGGAATGCACCACAAGCATCCTCTGCTTCTGCTGCTGCTTCAGCCAATCCCGCAATTGCGAAACCACTAGAAGCCCCCCCCAAAGAGCCCCACGAAAAAACCAATGTCATAAAAGCAGAGGATCAGGTGCCGCCCGCTTCTCTGCACGAACCGTCAAGCGATGGACCTGTTGTACCTCAGCCGGAAGCCCCACTTGAAGCAGACTTAAGCTCCATTGAAAAAATGGCTGCGTTTCTGGTCGGCAAGAAAG
>JBMYWL010000062.1:0-9021 GCA_049607365.1 Alphaproteobacteria bacterium
GTTTCCAACAACCATGTCGATGATAGCGAACTTTGTGTCAGGGAATTCTTTTGACACGATGTCGATAGCGTCCGCTTGTGCGAAGCCAATGCCGATTACCGGGTTAGCACCACGTTGTGCCAAGCGACGGATTGCCTGCTCGCGCTGCTGTGGGTTTTTAATTTCGAATTCTGAATAGTCGCCGCCGTTTTCAGCTTTCCAACGCTCTGCACCGTTAAAGGCTGCCTCGTTGAATGACTTGTCGAACTTGCCGCCCATGTCGAAGATGATACCTGGCTCAGCTTGCACACTTGCAAAACCGAAACCCAAAGTCATTGCTGAAACAGCAGCAATTAGAATTTTTTTCATTTTACGCTTCCTCAAAATTTGCCAATTTTGGCACTTCTGGTCATCCAGCAAACAGACCGCCGGATTCACTGCCTCAGACAATAACAGGTTTATTGAATGTGGGAAGGCTTAGGGTGCAACAGACCTTGAAATCGTCAAATTTGCACTAATTTCTTAAGGGTATACCGCCGGTTCTGGTCCACTTCTTGCGGTGGAATTAGAGAAGTTAAAGATTCGTGCAGGGTTCATGTTGTGTTAAGATCTGTTAACATATGATCTTTTCAACGCCTTACTGTTGCCGCTTGCGGAGCGCTTGATTGCGTCTGAGAGAATTTTTGGAAAAAGATTTTAGGAAAAAGAACATGTTGAAAATTGGAATTAGAAAAACCTTTATCGGTGCTGCTCTTTTATCTGGTTTGGTTTTAAGTGGCTGTGCCAATTCACCGCAAATGACTGTTGGTGATAAGACCAAGACTTATGCAGGTGTGGGCGCTTTACTGGGCGGTGTCGGCGGTTTGATCAGCGGTGATGACGCAACAGAGCGTCGACAACACGGCACGATCGGTGCTGCTGGTGGTGCGATTGTTGGTGCTGCGATTGGTCAGTATTTTGATCGACAGGAAGCCCAACTACAGCAAAACTTGGCTGGCTCGGGCATTGGTGTTAGTCGCCCCAATGAAACAACCATCAACCTAAACCTGCCAGGCGATATTACGTTTCCAACCAATTCATCTGCCATTTCCGGACAGTTTTATGGCACGTTGGACCAGCTTGCTTACACACTTACGCAGTACCCAAACACCCGTGTCGTAATTTTGGGCCACACAGACAATCGCGGCTCGTATGAGTATAACCAGTCTTTGTCGGAGCAACGCGCCTTGTCGGTTGCCAACTACCTTATGTCTCGTGGTGTTGCCAACACCCGCATAGCAACTGCTGGCCGTTCTTACGCGCAACCAATCGCGGATAATTTCACGCCACAAGGTCAGTCTCGTAACCGTCGTGTCGATATTCAGCTGACACCCCTAAATCAGGGCTAGGGCAATAGTATAGACGCGACCAAAGCATAAAGCAGCAGTCCAAGGGGCGTGGTGATCAGGATGAGTCCTGCGACACTACGCTCTGACTGCTGGTAATGGCTTGCGAACAAAAAACCGTTAATGCCCGTTGGAAGACAGGCACAAAGAATGCAAACTGTGGCATAGGTTGGTGGCAGTTTGAAAACATACAAAGCCAACACACTGACCAGCAGCGGGTGAAGACACAGCTTCGAGATAAGCATCAAGCTGATTTTCGACATGCTGCCTTTAAGCCTTAACCCAGCCAAAGTTCCACCCAAGGCGAACAGGGCAACGGGCAGGGCCGCACCAGACAACTTGCCGATTGTTTTGTACATCAAGGCATACAAAGGCAAGTCGAAGTAAGCCCACAGAATACCGCTCAACAGTCCGATGATGACAGGGTTCGAAAGCGTATCTTTGACAGTTGTCCACATGGACAGCAGCAGATTAGCCCCGGACTTTAGCTCTGCCATTAAGGTTGCAAATGCGATCAGGCTGAAAGCGTGGATAGAGATGATTGCAAATACGGGGTAAGCCGCCTGTGGCCCAATAATCGACAAGTTAAAAGGAATGCCAAGAACCACCAAATTTGAAAACCCACCAGCTATGGCCATGCTGGCTGCGCCAGCGGGGGACTGGTTCATGACTTTTCGGCAAAACAAGCTAAAGCAAGCCATAAGGACAAGCGTGCCACCAATGTAGCTGCTCCACAGAGCCCATGGTGGTTGATCAGGTAATTCAAGCTTAGCCATGGTGTAAAAAAGCAAAAACGGAATGGCGATGCCATACGCGAATTTTGAGAGACCTTTTAGGGCGTGCTCAGGGAACCAGCCAGTTTTTGTAAAGACAAACCCTAAAGCAATAATGACGGCTTCTGGGGCAAGACTGATCAACACATTTATCATAAATTAAAGGTATCAGAGTCGCTCAGATTGCCAAGTCTCAATTCAAGGTTTGGTTGGAACGATGGTGCGGAAAATTAGGATTCGTTCGTTGGCGATTCTCTTATTTTCTGGGTTTTGTTGCGAGTACCGATGTATTTTGCGTCACGTAGCGGAGTTGCCGATTAACAATGGTCCTCAAGGCCACGGCTCCGATAACGGTTGGTGCAAACCCAGCTCCGCAACAATATTTAGTGCCAAAAAAACTCAGTTGTACGGACATGTTGATATGAACAAAGCAATACGGAAACCATATGTGTGGTTTATTTTTTGGGTGAGCATGTCAGCGTGCTGGATTGCTGCGACCCATTGGATCACTGCTTAAGAAATTTAAGCTAAAAACGGAAGCGTTGGTCACGCTTGGATTCGTTCCGATAAATCCAGACCAAACAGGCTAGGCTGAAAGCAATCCAAACCAGAACCCAAACGAACGCGGGTAGGAAAAGCGCACTTGCCAACGCGCCAGCATCCCCCCGGCCTTCAACCGACAGAAGGCCCCAAGCTGATTGGGAAGATGAAACCATAAGGCAAGCACCAAGCAGGCCCATGACATGGAAATTCAAGCGCTGGCTGTCGAGCCAATATAATCCACCCAAAATTGTGATGATCAATAAAGACACGACAAGTGTTTCCCAATCTCGCGCCCATAGCAGCGTGGAAATTAACACGAAGACGCCCAAGGCTAATACCCAGTTTCTGGACGGTTTATTTTGACGGCTGAAGACTGAATAAGTAATCAAGCCCCAAAGGCTGGCACCTGCATACCCAGCGAATGAAACGAAGGCCACGAAATGGCTGCCTGAATGGGTGAGCGAGCCGGAACCGTTCAAATTCAGCTCCAGCGTTAGAATGCGTCCGCCCGTTACAATGGAGGCAAGGCCATGGGCAATTTCGTGAAAGAAAACCTCAAACCAACCAATCGGCACAGCAATCGACTTGAAATTAAGAAGTATAAAACCAAGTGTCGCGTAAATCAGTATGGGCCGCATGGGTTTCATTCTTTCTCGTGGTGCTTTAAGCCAGCTAAATTAAACCTCTAACAGGCCTAGTGGCTGTGTTCAGGCCTTAGCTTGTAGCTGCCGTCGCTTTGCTCAATAAACATTTCCGGAATAGACGGATGGTCTATGGGTCCGCTCGACTGATCAACGATCAAGTTTTGCTCTGAAACGTAAGCTTCATAAGCGCCAGTGTCGTTTTGTGCGAGAAGGTGGTAGTAAGGTTGCTCTTTCGCAGGACGAATTTCAGATGGTATTGCATCATACCATTCATCAGAATTGTTGAATTCTGGGTCCACATCAAAAATTACGCCACGAAATGCATAAAAGCGGTGCTTTACAATTTGTCCAATAGTGAACTTTGCTTCCATAAGAATTTCATGCCTATATATTCAATTTTAGGAAAGATAGGCCATCGGTGTAAAAGGTCAATTGCAAAGGCGAAGACAGTGATAAATCCTGTCTGATTAGCCATTTGTCTTGCGTTGTTTGGCAAAAAAGTCTCGACGTTCCAACATGGCACCACGAATGATCAGGTGTTTGTTCACCACGTATTTGGAACCGATTTCCCAACGTGCAAACGCAGTGAACAGCGGTACGGCAACTTCCATGTTTATGTTGCCCTGAGCGTCAAACAACTCAAGGTCATCGTCTATGCCTTTGCCGACAGATTTGGCGATTGATTCGGCGTATTCATTGGTGGGGTTAAACCCGCGTGGGCAGTACATAAGTTTGACGAAACACTCGCCACCCTCAGTAAAGCCATGAACCTTTTCTGTTGAATACTGAACCCATTGGCTACCAATTTTGCCGTATGGCAAATCTTTAATGCCATACAAATAGCGACTGTCTTGCGGACAATAAGCCTTTGAGCCAATGCAATCTGATGTGGGTGCGTATCGGCTTAAAATTTCGCGCGCTGTTCTTAGTTTATGTTTGAAGTGATACGTGCGCATGACACGCGTAAAAGCGCGGGCGGAATAAATTGGGTGGCTGAAAATGGCATGTGACGCCAAGTCTTCCCCTGTTTGACCTTTCCATTCGGTCGATCCCGGAGTTTTCAGGCACCAGTAATTGTACTTGGGCAAACACAGGGTTTTTAGTTTTTCTATGTCTGTTGACCTAAGTTCCAATCCAGCTTTGGCAGGGTCATTCCGCAACGAGACATAATCATGTTTTTGCACAACACGGTTCGGGAAAATCCATGAGCAAGAGGTCAATGTCAGGGTTAAACCAAGGCACGCGATTAGGGACACGCAAAGGCGCGATGCCTTTTGAATGTTAATGCCTGCTAATGGGTTTAAAACTGGTTGCTGTGCGACCACAAGCCCCCCGACAATTGTGACTAAGCTTTGAACATACCCGCAAAAGCGGATCATACGGTGCTCGGTCTATGCACAATCTGTGACAAATTGGGGAGGAATAAAGGCCGAGGGCCTGTTTTTCTTATAAATCCAAGTTGAATTCGGACTTGGCAAGCTGGCGAAGTTCATCACCCAGTGTGTCCTTGGGCAGGTCTGGCAATGATGAGCTAATGGAACACACATTTGAAAGTACCTCTATACGCGCCGCTTTCTTGTGGTCTGTTTCAACCAAAACCCACGGTGCGTGTTCAGGGCTGGTTTCAAGCAGCATCTGGTTGATCGCGGGCTCGTATTGAGGCCATTTGTCACGGTTTCTGAAATCGTCGAGTGTGATTTTCCAATGCTTTTGAGCATCCGTCAGGCGGGCAACCAACCGTTTCTTTTGTTCTTCCAACGTGGTTTTCAAAAAGAATTTTTTGATGATCACACCGTCATCAATCAGCAATTTTTCAAACTCGTTAATCTCTCTATAGGCGCGCTGCCACTCTTCAGGTGATGCGAAGTTTTCAACGCGCTCTACAAGTAAACGTCCGTACCAAGAGCGATCAAAAATGGCGATCTCACCGGGCGCTGGTAGGCGGTCCCAAAACCGTTTTAAATAATGTGTGCCTTTGTATTCTGGTTTAGGTGCGGCAATTGGCCAGACTTGTAGGGCTCGCGGGTCAATCGCGCTTGATATACGGCGGATGACACCACCTTTTCCAGCTGCGTCCATGCCCTCAAACACCAGTATGACCCGTGCTTTGTTTCGTAACACCTGACTTTGAAGTGTTTGAAGTTGCTGCTGTAAGCTTGCCAGTGACTTTTTGTAGGCATCACGGCTTATGTCATTTGGCTGCAAATGAATGTATGGGGTCATAGAACGAACTTTAGTTCGACAAGCGTGTCGTATTTCAGGTCTAAGGTTTGTAGCTCTCTTTTCATATTGGGTAGGGGAAATGTCTCCCACGCCGCAGGAAGGTGAATTTCAAAGGAGTTATCACCCGTTTTCATCAGCTTTGTTTGCGCCAATTTTGCTGGCAAAGCAGAGGAAATGCCCATGGCCACACGAATGACCAACCCCAAGACACACGCTTCCCAGCGTAAGCGCTTGGGTAATAGGCGTTTGAACTGCTTGCTTATTGTGCGCATTTTACCGCCGCCGTAACGCTTAAACAGGCACAAAGCCAAGTATGCACGGTCTGGGTGGCTTTGGGGTAGCCTGTTGGAGTGCAAGATCATCAAAGCAGTTTCTTCTGCTTTGTAAGACGGGTGACGGCTCCACCCGAACTCAGCCAAATGGCAAGACGCCCTGTGTCTAACCTCAGCCAGCTCAAGTTTTGTTGGGTCAAGGGAACGAACGGAATAGGCGCGAAGGGGTTTTGACCAATCAAACAAAACCTCCCCAATTGTTTGGTTATTCGTTTGCCCTTCGGCGTTTTGCGCTGTGTTGGCGACAAATCTTGCGCCACCGACAACCAGATCTGACGCTGCCTTCACTTCTGGGTTTCCAGCGACTTTCAACTGAAGTTGGCTGTGCAAAAACCCTTCCCGAACGCCAGCACTTGAGAAAATGACAGTCTTGGCTTTTGACGCTTTAAGCAGGCTTAAAATGACCGCGCATGCCTCGCGAAATACTTCACGACGACGGGGGGCGACAGAAACCAAATCTGACATGGCCTTGTCATCCAAATGGATAATGTATTTGCAAAAGGCCTTAATTTCCGAGCGCGAAAGGCTGTAACGGTGAAGCACCCGAAGCGGGTATTTGGACATGCGTATGTGCTCAAGGGCAAGCGCACGCCATGTTCCGCCGATCAAGTACAGGTTCGTGGCTTCTAACCAACTTTCTTCAGCCAGATTGGACCGCAACAAGCTGGTTATGGATTTGGCTGCTTCTTTGAATTCCAGCTCTTGTACGCGTGCTTGCAAAATCAGCGTGCCAAATGGCATGGACATGGCGTGGTCAACGCGGCCATCTTTTTTGATCTTGGCAATTTCCAAGCTGCCACCACCCAAATCTGCGACCAGCCCACAGGCACCGTGAATGCTGGCTTTTATGCCAAGGGCTGCGGTTCTGGCTTCTTCTTCACCAGATAAAACACGAACTTCCTGCCCGAATTTCTCTTCAACTTCCTGGACGAAAGCGGGACCATCTTCAGCTTGGCGGATGGCGGCGGTCGCAAAAATGAGTATTTTTGTGCAATTTGCCGCTTCACACATTTGGGCAAACCAACTGAGTGTGGAAATGGCTAAGGCACGCCGTTCAGGGTCCAACACATCGTTGGAATTCAAGCCAAAGCCAAGTTGGCACATGACTTTCTCGTTCAACAGATGTTGTCCGGGCCGAAGGTCATTCAAGTCTGAAATAACCAAGCGGATGGAATTGGAGCCTATGTCTATGACGGCGGCCAAGTCGCGTTGTTCAAGCTTGCTGATCATTGTGCGTCTGCCTTGGCTTTGACGGCATCAATCGCGGTCAGCTGTTTAACCTCAGGCTTTGTGTTCGTCACCTTGTTCAGACTGACAGAAGCAGAACCACGGCCCGACAAGCTTGGGTTCGTCATGAAATAGGCATGTGCATCAAAGGCACCTTCATCAGCTTCACATTTTGAATAAGACCCATCAGCCTGCATTTCCCACGAGTTCACATGGTCCTTGCGGTTTGCATCCATAATACGTTCAAGAATTTGGCGGTGTACCGTGGGGTTTGAAATGGGGATCAGGGTTTCGACACGTCGGTCCAGATTGCGCGGCATCCAGTCGGCGGAAGAAATAAACACCGCAGCTGCGGGAGAAGGCAAGGCAGCGCCATTGCCAAAGCAGCAAATTCGCGAGTGTTCAAGAAAGCGCCCCACAATTGATTTCACTTTAATGTTGGACGACAAGCCCTCTATGCCAGGTCTTAAGCAGCAGATACCACGAATAATAAGTTCAATTTTAACGCCAGCTTCACTGGCTTTGTACAGCTCGTCGATAATTTCGGGGTCAACGAGCGAGTTCATTTTGGCCCAAATGCCACCTTGTTTGCCCTCAGTCACGTTTTGTACCTCACGGCGGATCAACCGCTTCAGGGTTTTACGCATATTGAAGGGCGCTGCAGCCAATCGGCTCATTTGTGTTGGGCGCGCGTACGAGGTCATGTAGTTGAACAACAAGCCAGCATCTGCCGTTAATTCAGGGTCACAGGTGAAGTAAGACAGGTCCGTATAAACTTGCGCCGTTATGGGGTGATAGTTTCCGGTGCCGTAGTGAACGTAGGCTTTCAGGTGCTTGCCCTCTCGTCTGGCGATAAGGCTGATTTTCGCATGGGTTTTAAGTTCAACAAAACCATAGACAACCTGAACGCCTGCGCGCTCCAAATCTCGTGCCCAGCGTATGTTCGCTTCCTCATCAAAGCGTGCTTTTAGCTCAATAAGGGCGGTTACGCTTTTTCCGGCTTCAGCGGCTTCAATCAGCGCCCGTACGATTGGCGATCCGCGTGACGTTCGGTAAAGCGTTTGCTTGATCATTACCACGTTTGGGTCTTTTGCAGCCTGTTTCAGGAACCTGACTACCACGTCAAAACTTTCAAACGGGTGGTGGACGATTATGTCTTTGACTGCAATCGCCGCAAAACAGTCACCGTCAAAGTCACGAATGCGTTCGGGAAAACGTGGGTGGAAAGGCATGAAGCGTAGGGACGGTAAGTCTAAATCTGCCAACTCTGACAGGTGGGCAGGTGACAGCAGTGCCTCTGCGCGGTAAACGTCTTCCTCCCTAACATCAAATTCATTGGTTATGAAGTTCAGAACACTTTCGGGCATGTGCTGGTCGACAGTCAGTCGAACGACGTTACCGCGTTGACGGCGTTTCAGGGCAGTTTTAAACAGGCGCACCAAGTCTTCGGCTTCTTCTTCCAAATCAATGTCCGAATCACGAATAATTTGGAAAAACCCACTGGCTTCAATGGTAAAGCGTGGAAAGAAATCATTCAGCTTTGCCATAATCAAATCGTGAAGGTGTATGAAAACACGGGCGTCCTGTTTGTCGCTATCCTCGAGGTCAATTTCAATGAACTGGGGTGTGTTTTCGGGCATCAGCAGCAACCCGTTCAGGTCGCGCTCTTTGGCTTTGCCTTTGCGCTGGGTCAGCTGTATCGCCAAACCCACGGCCAGGTTTTTTACAAACGGGAAGGGGTGTGCGGGGTCAACGGCAATGGGCGTCAGAATTGGGAACAGTTGGTTCTCGAAATAAGCATCGACCCAGACTTGTTCGCGTGACGACAGCAAGTCGTAGGTTTTAATGTCTAGGTGTTGATCAGACAGCTCTTGCTTTAAATCACGCCACTCGGACTGTTGCAGGGTGTGCAGCT
>JBMYWL010000063.1:0-8862 GCA_049607365.1 Alphaproteobacteria bacterium
AAGCTATTCAATTGGTAAAGGTTCATCAAAAGCTGATCTGGTCAAAAAATTCATCCAGTACATGATGTCCCCTGATGGGCAGGTAAAATCAGCGCAAATGGTTGCTTACCCAGGCTTCTGTGTAACCAAAGCAGGCCGCGCCAAGTTGTTAGAAGTCGACCGTAAAGAAGCTGAGCGTACAAACCAAATTGACGGCAATCCGGATGATCCAATTGCATTGATCAATGATGGACGCATTCATTATCGTGACATTCCAAAGCAACAATCGCTGGAAGATTGGAACGATTTCTGGTCCGAGTACAAAAACGCTTAATCGCTTGTGATAATGTGTGAGGGGCTATCGTTTGGCCCCTTAACTCTCTTTTTACTTTCTATATTATTAGTTATCGGGGATGAAATTGGTGCAGGTTGATACAGAGCAAAGTGTAGCCCCTTCCGCGCTTCCTCAAAAACGGGTTAAGAAACGTCATGTTGACGTCTTTGCATTGATCTGGCGTTTACCCATTATTGTTTGGCAAGTTCTGTTCTTCGTCGGACCACTTCTTTTCATGGTCGCAATGTCCTTTTTCCTAGTGAAAAACTATGTGATGGTTGAAACATTTGTTTTCGACAATTGGCAAAAGATGTTCAGCAAGAACTACTTTCGCGATAGCTATTTCTTCACACTGACAATGGCATCGATCGCCACAATAACAGCTTCTGCCTTGGCGTTTCCCGCCTCATTTGCTTTAGCTTTTAAGGTCAACGATTCAGTTCGGCGTTGGGCGTTGTTTCTACTCATAATCCCTTTTTTCACCAGCTACATTGTGCGGATTTTCGCTTGGTATGTTATACTTGCTGAGTCAGGCGCAATCAACGCGCTATTAGCACATATTGGCATTGGACCCTTCACCATGTTGAACACCAAGTTCGGCACCATTGTCGGCTATATGACCCTTACGTTGCCTTTGGTCATCGTCTTGCAGACTTTTTCATTGGCTAATGTTGATAGAAACCTTGTGCAAGCCGCCCACAATTTGGGCTGTACTCCTTGGCGTACAGTATACAGCGTCATCATACCTTTGGCTAAAACAGGTTTGATTGTTGCCGCCCTCTTCTGTTTCATTCTGTCTTTTGGTGATTTCGTAAGTCCTTACTACCTTGGCGGATCTAAGCCACCGACCCTACCTATTCTAATTATTGATACAACAAAGTCTGGCCAACAATGGCCTCGTGCAGCGGTGATTGCAGTTGTAATGATGGCAACACTTATTACGATTGCCTTTGCAGCTATAACACTGGCTTACAGAAAAAGGAGCAGTCGATGAATACCTCAAAACCGCTCCCCCAAAAAATACTCAACGGGACCTTACGCGGATACACTGTTTTGTTGTTTGTATTTGTGTTTGCACCCATCGTCTTCAGTGTCATTTTTTCGTTTAATTCGGCACGTTTTCCAACAATACCTTTGGAAACTTTCACATTTCATTGGTACCAGAAAATTTGGGCAGACCCTGATGTTTGGGAGGCTTTACTCAACAGCTTAATCGTTTCGGTCTGCACAGCTGTGTTGGCGACCATTCTTGGGTTTTGTACTGCCTACACCGATTATCGGTTTAACTTTCTTTTCAAAAATGCCTATTTGGCCTTGGTGCTTTTACCCCCCACAATCCCCTTGATTATTATGGCATTAGCAATGCTGGCTTGGTTTTCAAAAATTGGCGCCTCCGGTCAAATTTGGTCAATAATCTTAGCCCATACGGTTCTTGCAGCCCCATTTGCAATGGCGATTATCCGTCTTCGTCTTAACCAAATGGATAAAGACCTGGAATCAGCAGCATGGAATTTAGGAGCTAGCGAATGGCGAACCATGCGAGAGGTCATTTATCCTTTCTGTAAACCGGCAATTATTTCTGCGATTTTTTTAACGGCTGCTGTTTCCTTTGATGAATTTGCAATCGCATGGTTTGTGTCAGGACTGAACAAAACCATTCCGGTCCTTATTCTTGAAATCGTACAGGGTAACATTGACCCACAAGTCAATGCCATTGGAACCATGGTGTTCCTTGTCTCAATAACCTTGGTTATTGTCGCACAGGTTTTCTTTTCACTCCGATTAGGTAAAAATAGCAAGAGCAGCTCATGAACACACCATTAGTCACCATAGAAGGTGTAGAAAAGAAGTTTGGTAACTTCGTCGCAGTTAAGAACATTGACCTGACCATCAACGAAGGCGAGTTTGTTGCTATCATGGGAACTTCTGGCTGCGGAAAGACCACAACTTTACGCATGCTGGCTGGGTTGGAACAACCTACATCTGGAAGTATCACCATTGGCGGCAAACTGATGAACGATGTTCGCCCCCATGAGCGCGACACACCATTGGTTTGGCAATCCCTTGCTCTGTTCCCATTTTTGAACGCCCGCGAGAACGTGGAATTCGGATTGAAGATGCGTAAAATTCCAACCGATGTCAGGCGAAAAAAAGCGCTCGAGTGGTTGGACAGATTGGGTGTAGCAGAGTTTGCGGAACGGAATGTCGAAACCTTATCTGGCGGGCAACGTCAACGCGTGGCACTTGCAAGATCACTAGTCACAGAACCGCAGCTTTTACTTTTGGATGAACCCCTATCCGCTTTGGATGCGCATTTGGTCATTCGCATGCAATCTGTTCTGAAAAAACTTCAAAAGGAATTGGGCATTACATTTGTTTACGTAACCCATTCTCAGTCAGAAGCTTTTGCAATGGCGAACAGGGTTATTATTATGTCGCAAGGTGAAGTTGTTCAAACGGGTATTCCGCGTGATATTTATCGCGAACCAGCAACTCGTTTTGTCGCGGAGTTTGTGGGTCGAAACAACATAATCAGTGGAACGGCCACAAAAGTCTCCGGAACTTCTATTGAAGTGGAGGCGCCTTTTGGAAAGTTCTCGCTTGAGACCAATAAGGCCAGTTCCGAAACATCTGGCAAAGAGGTAACTTTTGTCATTGCTGCGGATTTGGTCCAAATCAGCCGCAAAAAAATCAATGCCAAAAACCTTGTTGAATGCAATTTAATATCTGAAGAATTTACAGGTTCTGTTGTGACCTTATTCTTGGAAACCGAAGACGGAACTGAATTTAAGGTTCAGTTACAAGAACGTGAATTGGCCACCTTGGACCATAATGATGGTGGCAAATTTTACTTAAGCTGGCTTCCACAGAGCGCACATATGTTACCCTCCGAATAATTTAGGCCGATATTAAAATATAAAAATTGAAGTCTGGAGACGCCATGCTAGCACCGATTGATGCCAAATTTCTCAAACTTGCGCTGACTGAAGCTCAAGAAGGCTTTGACGAGGGCGGTTGTCCTATCGGCAGTGTTCTTGCAAAGGGTGATGAACTCATCGCTCAAGGCCGAAATCAACGTGTTCAAGGCGGCGACCCTATCGCTCATGGAGAAATGGATTGCCTACGTAAAGCAGGCCGTCAAAAATCCTATAAAGGCATGACGCTATACACCTCCCTGTCACCTTGCATGATGTGTACTGGCACTATTATTCAGTTTGGTATCAAACGCGTTGTTGTAGGCGAAAATGCCAACTTTGGGGGGAACGAAGATTTCCTCAGATCCCGTGGTGTTGAAGTTATCGTGGTTGGCGATGAAGATTGCATTGCGCTGATGAGGCGGTTCATTGTTGAAAAACCAACACTTTGGGCTGAAGATATCGCCGAAGATTAATTTCAGACTAAAGAATCTTGGCATTTAGGTAGAATTCAATGACCTCAATAAAATGAGAAAAGTTAGCCGTCAAAAAATGTCTACTGGTAGACGCAGGAAATTCTTCTTTATTTATGCCTCACGTCGAACGAGGTGACGCAAGTAACGGCGTTCAAACCAGCGGAATGCCCAAGTGATAAACAACACGACAACGAGATAAAGCAACGCCGCTGTGATGAAACCTTCATAGGCTAGGTAGTAACGCCCATTCAACCAGCGACCCACACCAAGAATGTCCTGAAGCGTGATAGTGCTGGCTACAACTGAACCATGCAACATGAAGATAACTTCGTTGGAATAAGCAGGAATTGCACGGCGAAATGCAGATGGAAGGACAATCCGTCGCATGCGACTACGATAAGAATGACCTGTTGCTATCGCGGCCTCAACCTCGCCGTTTGGCGTGTCCGCGATTGCTCCCCTAAGAAGTTCGGTTGTGTAAGCCGCTGTGTTCAATGTGAAAGCGATCAACGCGCACCACCAGGCTGAAGACAGTATCGGTTCCCAAAGAAAACTCTGACGAATAAACTCAAACTGACCAACACCATAGTAGATCAGATAAGTCTGTACCAACAAAGGGGTGCCACGAAAAACATAAGTATAGGTCTGTATCAACGGGTTAAATACGCGGTGTTGGGAAGCCCGTGCGATGGCCATTGGTATGGCCATCAGACCACCAAGCAACAATGCCAGAAATGTTAGGTTCAAAGTTACCCAGACACCATGAAGAAAGCGATCATAGTTATCGACGATCAAAGCGACGTCCAGTGGAATGTAAGAGAGGAGATTTTCCATGATTACACTCTCACCACGCCACGACTGTAGTGACGGTCGAGGGCACGGAGTAGCAAATCAGAAATGCCCGTAAGGACCAAGTAGATTACGAAGGCAGCTGCCATGAACGTAAAAAGTTGACCTGTTGAGCGGCCAGCTGTGAAGGCATTATAGACCAAGTCTTGCAAACCAATCACAGAGACCAATGCCGTAGTCTTGAGCTGAACCAGCCAATTATTCGTAAATCCAGGCAACGCATAACGTACCATTTGCGGCCAAATGACATGTCGGAAAATTAGCGATTTTGGCATGCCGCAGCTGATGCCCGCCTCAATCTGTCCACGCGGGATGGCCATGATGGCCCCACGAAATGTCTCGGTAAAGTAAGCACCAAAAATAACACCTATTGTACCCGCGCCAGCAATGAACTGGCTGACCTCGACATAACCCCAAAGGCCAGTTGCTGCGCCGATGTTGTTGAGTGTGACTTGCCCGCCGTAGAAAACCAGCAAGATTAAAACCAAATCAGGAATGCCACGTACAATTGTTGTGTAGAGGTTAGCGAAACGTTGAGCAAATCGGCTGGAAGACAGCTTCGCCCATGCACCGAGTAGTCCAAAGAACAACGCCACCACCAGTGAAGACAGGGCCAGTTTAATGGTCATGACTGTTCCGGCAATCAGTTGGTAATGGTATTCCAGTATCAGGTCCATCGGGCATTCCTTAAGTTGAAGCGTCAGGGCAGCGCTCGGCTACCCTGACAAAAAGTTTAGTTGGTGGCAGGACGACCGCCATAGATGTCGAACTCAAAGTATTTGTCGTTGATCTCAGCATATTTGCCATTTTCTCGGATCGTCAAGATTGCGGCACTAATAGCATCGCGGAGTTCTTCTTCGTTCTGACGTACAGCAACACCAACACCTTCGCCGTAACACTTAACGTCAGTTTGATCACCACCAAGGAAAGCAAAGTCAGCGCCTTTATCCTGATCTAGGAAGCTGTTTTGGGCGATCAGGCTATCTGACAATTGCGCATCAATCCGGCCTAACACTAGGTCCTGAAACACTTCTTCCTGGGTGCCGTACATAACGATTTCTGCATCAGGGTACATCTTTTCTGCGTAGCACTGGTGCGTTGCACCACGTTGTACGCCTAAACGACGCCCAGCCAAACCTTCAGCGGTTGGCTCAAAGGACGCGTCCTTAGCGGCAACCAAACGTGCAGGTGTCTGATAGTAACGATCAGAGAAATCAATTTGACGACGGCGCTCCTCAGTGATGGACATCGACGCTACGATAGCGTCAAATTTGCGCGCTTTCAAAGCTGGGATCATGCCATCCCAGTCTTGCTCGACCAATTTACATTCTTGCTTCATTGTTGCGCAAAGTGCCATTGCGATTTCAATGTCGAAACCAACAAGGGTGCCGTCAGATTCTTTCGATGAAAATGGAGGGTATGCGCCTTCAACGCCGATGCGTAACGTGTCTTGTGCAACCGCAGACATGCCAAATACGGCAAGGGTTGCAGCAGCCATTGTGGATATAAGGTGTTTTCTAATCATTGTAGTTTCCTCTGTTAGGTTAGTGGTTGGTTGGTTAATTCATGCGCGATAGGAACGCTTGAAACTCAGGTGTTTGTGGGTTGGAGAACATTTCTGCAGGAGGGCCTTCTTCACAGACTTCCCCTTGGTGTAGAAAAACGGTTTTGGTCGAAACATCACGGGCGAAACCCATCTCGTGGGTAACAACCAACATGGTGCGGCCTTCCTCTGCCAAATCGCGCATAACACGCAACACTTCCCCGACCAATTCAGGATCAAGTGCAGAAGTGGGTTCATCAAACAACATCACATCGGGGTCCATCGCCAATGCGCGGGCAATAGCGACACGTTGTTGTTGGCCACCCGATAAATGCGCCGGGTAGTAGTCCGCACGATCCGAAAGCCCTACTTTCTTCAGCAAAGAAAGCGCAATTTCGCGTGCTTCAGCTTTTGGCGTTTTCTGTACGTATAGTGGCCCTTCAAGAATATTTTCTAGCACTGTCATATGCGACCACAGGTTGAAGCCTTGAAACACCATGGCAAGACGCGAACGCATTCTTTCTACTTGCCGAATGTCCGCAGGCACTGTTTCACCTTGACGGTTCTGCTTCATCCGAATTTGTTCACCGGCAAGAAAAACATCACCAGAGTTGGGGGTCTCAAGCAGATTGATACATCGCAAGAACGTGCTTTTACCAGAACCTGATGCGCCCAAAATAGCTATAACTTCACCCTTTTTCGCTTCCATCGACACACCTTTGATCACCTTATGGGCGCCAAAGCTTTTGTGTAAGTTTTTGACTTTGAGTGCGGCTGGATCATTCATGCCTGTTTTTCCTGGGTTGGTGTAATTGTGGCAAGCTCTTCAAGGGTAATGGGCTTGATAGGTGTGCGGGCCCTTGGAGCTGGGATAGATGCAACATCTTGAGAACTGGTATCGCAGAGAATGCCGCGCACCGTGGCGTCGCACATGCGCCCTTGACACGGTCCCATGCCAGTGCGCAGCGACGTTTTGATTTGCCGATGTCCGCTAACGCCTTCTTCACTTATGCTTTTACGGATTTCTCCTGCAGTTATTTCTTCGCACCGACACACGATGGTAGCATCATCAGGCGACAGAAATTCTTTAGGTGGAGCATATGCTGCATCCAAGAATGGGCGAATTGCGCGAGAGCGAAAAAGGGTGCGACGTGCACTGGACGCGAGTTGTTCGCATGTGCGTGAATTGATGTGTCCAATCTGTTGCAAAATGTTCCAAGCAGCCAATTCACCAGAGGCCACAGCTGTTTCTGCCCCACCAATACTAGCTCCATCCCCCGCAACATGCAGGCCAGGAACATTTGTGCCGCCCCAGGCGTCCGTCACGGGTTGGAAAGCGAGCTGTGTAGTGTTCCACGTGTGCTCCATGCCAACAGAACGGCTCATATGAGTAGAGGGAATAACCCCTTGGTGTGTTAACAACAGACCCGTGGATAGGGTTTTTCGCTTACCTTTATGGTTGAAGGAGAAGCTAATCGAACCGTTTGCATCAGTCTGGGCTTGAAACTGCTTCGTTCCTGTGAACCGAGGTACCCCAGCGGTGCGAATTTTGCGAATTAGACCCAACCCTTTTAGTAAAGTTCGCGCTGCAAACAGCGCCTTGGGCAAATGTCGCAGAGCGTTGAGCATCATTCGCGATGTCTGTGTTTCAACCAGAGCTTTTGGCGGGTTACCTGCATCGATCATTTGAGCAGCAACTAGGTATAGAAGCGGGCCTGAACCTGCCAGAACCGCGTCCTTCGGCAGCATTCCTGACGTCTTCATCAAAATCTGCGCTGACCCCGCTGTCATTACACCTGGCAACGTCCAACCCGGAAACGGGACTGGACGTTCTTGTGCACCGCCAGCAAGCAAAACATGTGGTGCTTTCGCAATATGGCTAATGCCGTCACGAGACCAAACAACGCTTGGGCCCTTTTCCAGCCGCCATACGGTTGCACCGAACTGCGTCTGGATGTTTGGATGATCGAGCGCATCAACTAAGCGCGCGCCGCAAGCATAATCCTTACCTAGCCAGCTTCGTCTTTCACGGTTCTCGCCAACATTGCGATAAACTTGCCCCCCCGCTCGTGGCTGCTCATCAAGCAAAAGCACTTCTAAACCAGCATGAGCAATGGTTGCAGCAGCAGACATTCCAGCCGGACCTGCGCCAACAATTATCACATCAAATTCAGACATCATGGTCCCCGTTCAATCTGCGCAATCCGATCTGGCGTTTCACGACCATTCCATCCCGGACCAAGGTCATGCAAGCTTGCGTATTGGGCGTGCCATCTACTTCAACTAGACAATCGAAACACACACCCATCATACAAAAGGCAGTGCGGCCGGCACCGCTTTGTGTTGTACGGGTCGCGTGGCCAGAATGTTCAAGCAAAGCCGCGGCAAGTGACGTTCCTATAGTTGCTGTGACAAGCTCACCATCAAGGTCGAACTGAACTAGTTCACCATTCTCAGGCAGCGTTTGAAAACGTGAAGCGATGTTCATCGAATGCCTCCAAATCAGGTGCTGCGGATGTATTTTCAATCCAATCGGTCAAAGATGAGGCGTGCATGGAAGCGAGTGTGATGCCACTATGACAAGTTACCAGATAGGCCCCGGGGTATTCGCGTGATTGAGCGTAAACTGGATGACCATCAGGGGACATTATGCGTAACGCACCCCACGACCGGACAACGCGGACATCCGCCAAAGCGGGAAAAACCTCCACAGCGTGGCGAGCTAACCCGGCCATAACGTCCAGAGTTTCATCGTCATTCATACCA
>JBMYWL010000064.1:0-223 GCA_049607365.1 Alphaproteobacteria bacterium
TTATTCGCTGTTCATGTTTGTCCTGCTCGGCAACCTGCTCGGCATGGTTCCATACAGCTTCACTTTCACAAGTCACATCATTGTCACCTTCGTTATGGCTTTGTTTGTGTTCGTACTTGTAACCGTAGTGGCACTTTATAAGCACGGCATGCATTTCTTCTCGTTCTTCGCACCTTCAGGTGTTCCGAAAGTTATGCTTCTTCTGCTTATTCCGATTGAAGTT
>JBMYWL010000064.1:233-8707 GCA_049607365.1 Alphaproteobacteria bacterium
ATCTCTTACTTCTCTCGCCCTATCTCACTTGCTGTTCGTCTTTTCGCGAACATGCTTGCGGGTCACACACTGGTTAAGGTAATCGCGACATTCGTTCCTATGTTGGGACTGTTCGGTGTATTACCACTTGCGCTTATCTCGGCCCTAACCGGTTTGGAAATTTTGATTGCATTCCTACAGGCATACGTTTTCGCTATTCTAACTTGCCTGTACATCAACGACGCGCTTCACCTACACTAAGGTAAAGCGTTCTAAATACGCTGGTTTGACCTAATTAAACAAAGTCTTACCAGTGAGACCAAAACTGTAACTTTTAAAACGACTTAAATAAGGATTATTCTCATGGAAGCAGAAGCTGCAAAGTTCATTGGTGCTGGTATCGCTGTACTTGGTGTTATTGGTGCTGGTATCGGTATCGGTAACATTTTCTCATCTTTCATTACAGCTGTTGGCCGCAACCCATCAGCACGTGACGACGTACAGGCGATGACTTTCCTAGGTTTCGCACTTGTTGAAGCTTTGGCACTGTTCGCGTTGATCGTGGCACTATTGCTTCTATTCGTTGTATAATTTGAATTTTCTAAATTTGAATTAATTCTTATTTGCCCGCGGTTCTTAAATGCGCCGTGGGCAAACAAGATGCACCTTATAGAATCAACCGTCTGTAACTGTTACAGACAAATTACGGGATTTTTCTAATGCCTCAGTTAGAGCAAATCTGGTCTTACCCATCACAAATTTTTTGGCTTTTTGTAACATTCGGCCTTCTTTATCTTTTGTGCTGGAAAGTTCTGTTACCAGGCATCGAAAAGATCCTGAACGAGCGTCAAGAACGCATCGACGCCGACATTCGTCGTGCGGCAGAATTAAAAGAACAAGCTGAAAAGACACTGGCGGACTACGAAATTGCTGTTGCTAAAGCGAACGCTGAAGCACAAGCAGTTCTACGTCAAACCGCTGCTGACATTTCAGAAGAAAGCGCTAAAGCAGGACAAGCTCTTGCCGATCAGCTTTCAAAGCGTGCTGATGAAGCGACAAAGCGCATCGAAACAGCTAAAAACGAAGCCATGACAAACATTTGGCCAACGGTAAGCGAAACTGCTGTTGCAGCAAGCGAGCGTTTGATGGGCAAAAGCTTGACTGCAAAAGACGTTAAGTCTGTTGTTGATGGCCTGAAAAAAGGAGCAGCTTAATGTATTATGCAGCTACAGCCGCTGGTGGTGCACTATTCAGCCTAAACGATGCTGCAACTTGGGTTGCCGTCGCGTTCCTAATCTTCGTAGCATTCTTCGTTTGGAAAGCCGTACCTGGAATGGTTGGCGGTTTAGATAGCCGTGCCGATACCATTAAGGGTCAGCTGGATGAAGCACGTTCGCTTCGTGAAGAGTCTGAAAAGCTTTTAGCTGACTACCGTCACAAGCATGCACAGGCCATGACTGAAGCAGAAGCCATTGTTGGTAATGCACAGACAGAAGCCCAGAACATGCAAGCCAAAGCGAAAGCTGACCTTGCGTCACTTCTAGAGCGTCGTGAAAAAACAGCTATGGAGAAAATTTCTCAAGCTGAAAAGAACGCCGAGCAAGAAGTTAAGGCACAAGCCGTTAACTACGCAATTTTGGCAACACAAGAATTGATGTCAGGTAACATGAGCGCGAAAGATGATGCAGCACTCATCTCCGACGCAATCAAAGAGTTACCAACTCGCTTGCAATAAGCGCGACAGACAGACACAGTTATTGAAAAGGGGGCTTCGGCCTCCTTTTTTTGTGCTCGAACAAGGCTTATGCCATTATGCACAACGATCCCCGCAACCTATTTCTACTCATCACATTCGACTTCAAAGGTTTGTGATCAAACTTGTCAGGCAGCGAGTATAAAAGCCTGTATAAAGAACCTGACTTTACGAATGGGGGGCCTTATGGCTAAGCGACTTTTACCAATTTTTATTATTCTTGCCGGTGTTGGCCTTGCCTATTGGTTGGGGTTCTTTTCATACTTCAGCTTAGATGCACTGAAAGAAAACCGCGCGTGGTTGAATGAAGCTGTCTCCAACAATTACATACTAACAGTAAGTGTGTTCATCTTGATTTACATTGGTGTGACTGCCTTCTTCATTCCGGGTGCTCTTTGGCTTTCCATAACGGCTGGTTTCTTGTTTGGGCCCGTACTCGGCACACTGTACAGCGTAACTGGTGCAACGATTGGCGCATGTATTCTTTTCTTCGCCGTGAAAACCGCTTTTGGTTCGGTCCTACGCGACAAAGCGGGGCCATGGTTGAAGAAGTTTGCAGATGGTTTCAGCAAGGACGCTTTTTCATACATGCTGACACTTCGTCTGGTTCCTTTGTTCCCGTTCTCGCTTGTGAATTTAGTGCCGTCCCTACTCGGCGTGAAGTTTCGTACCTTCGCAATCGCCACCTTCATTGGCATCATTCCAGGTGGGTTTGTTTTCAACCTAATCGGCAATTCCATCGGGGCGACCCTTGACCAAGGTGGTGAGCCAGATTTATCGCTCTTCTGGAGCCCGCAGGTTTTAGCACCTATCTTGGGGTTAGCGGCTCTGTCGCTCATTCCCGTGATCTACAAACGTTTCAGCAACACTTCAGCAGCATAAGGCACGAACCAAAATGAAAAAGATAAACGTAGATATTTGTGTTATCGGCGGCGGTGCAGGTGGCTTGTCTGTTGCAGCTGGTGCGGTTCAAATGGGCGCAACAGTTGCACTGATTGAAAAAGGGTTGATGGGTGGTGATTGCCTGAACTATGGCTGTGTACCATCAAAAGCCTTACTATCAGCTGGTAAAGCAGCCCATGCAGTGACTGCCAATGAGGAACTTGGGGTACACGCCAAGTTAGAGAACGTGAATTTTGCGAGAGCCAACCAACATGTGCATGATGTTATAGCTGGAATAGCACCTCATGACAGTCAGGAGCGGTTCGAGGGCTTGGGCGTTCAAGTGTTCCGTGATTTCGGAAAATTCACCTCTGCAACTGAAGTTCAGGCAGGAGATACATCCATCAGCGCCAAGAAATTTGTTGTGGCAACTGGCTCTTCTCCCTTTGTGCCGCCAATTCCGGGCTTGGACACAGTTCCCTATCTGACCAATGAGAACGTGTTTGAACTAAAAGAAGCGCCAAAGCACCTGATCATCATTGGTGGAGGACCAATTGGTTGTGAGCTTGCTCAAGCACATGCACGTCTGGGTTCTAAAGTCACGGTTCTGGAAATGGCCAACATAATGGCCAAAGACGACCAAGAGCTTGTGAACGTGGTGCGTGGTGCTTTGACACGCGAAGGCATCAATCTTCTTGAGAAAGCAAAGGTCACACAAATCGCCAAACACGAAGATGGCGTTAGCGTTTCATATGAGCTTGATGGCCAGACCTTAAGCGTTGAGGGTTCTACCCTGTTAATGGCGGTTGGTCGTAAGGCCAATTTGGACGGCCTTGACCTTGAAAAGGCTGGCATAGACTACACCCGTGCCGGAATTACCGTCGATGCCCGCCTACGCTCCACCAACAAGCGTGTGTTTGCCATTGGTGATGTTGCTGGTGGTTTTCAATTCACACACATAGCGGGTTATCACGCCGGCATCATCATCCGTAACATTCTGTTCAAACTACCAGCGAAGGTGGATTACAAGGCCGTGCCATGGGTAACCTACACAGAGCCGGAAATGGCCAACGTTGGCATGAACGAAGACATGGCGAAAGCCAACGGCTTGGATTATCAGGTTTTGAAGTTTGACTATGCAGAGATGGACCGTGCACGCTCTGAAGGTATTACCGAGGGCATGATCAAAGTTATCGTTGGCAAGAAGGGACTTATTCTTGGCTGTGGAATAGCCGGTAAAGGAGCGGGCGAACTGTTGCTACCTTGGAGCCTTGCCATACAAAACAAGATGAAAATCGGCGCCATCGCCGGCTTAATCGCCCCCTACCCCACCATGTCAGAAATATCCAAGCGTGTCGCAGGTACCTATTACACCAAGTCACTGTTTTCGGAGCGTACCAAAAAGGTTGTTCGTTTCCTTATGAAGTTACCTTTCTAAGAAAACTAGGCACACCACTTTGAAATAAATCAAACAAAACGAGTTAATTGTATTTTGAAGTTGTATTGGTTGGCAGCGCTTAAGTTTTAAGTCAAAATGCGTGTGAATTTAGGGTCCGAACCCCAGTGCTAGGAAATTTGACTTGCCCAATGAACACCAGCCCATAGACGCGGAGTTACACAAGCTGAAAACACGCTTCAGCTTGCCCGCAAAGTTGTTGCTGTTGACGTTGGTGTTTATCATGCTGGCTGAAATTCTAATATTCTTGCCATCAATTGGGCGCGAGCAACAATCCTACATCAGCAGTCGGTTGGCCTCGGGCCATTTGGCTGTACTGGCACTGGAAGCCTCGCCTGATGGCATGGTCAGCGACATGCTGCAAGCTGAGCTGCTCAACCATTCAGATGCTACTGTCGTTGGTTTAAAAAGACCCGATGGCTCAAACTTGGTTCTTATGTCACCCCTGTTTGACCCGTCCAACATGCCAATCGCACGCACGATTGATTTGGATAAGGCAGGGCCAATCAGCTTGATTAAGGAAGCGATTAGAACCCTGACATCTAGCAAAACCAAAGACATGATCCGTGCTCTTGGCACCAGCCCCAAAGACGAACAATTCAGAGTAGAAATTGTTATTCAAGAAGCACCCTTGGTCGAACATTTACGCTTTTTCGCATGGCGTATTTTTGTGCTGTCGTTTTTCATCTCGATGCTGGCTGCTTCATTGATTTATGTCAGCTTACTGATGCTATTTGTCAGGCCCGTAAACCGCCTAACAAAATCCATGCGACGTTTTGCTGAAGCACCTGAAACCGAGACCTTCCCCTTACCCGAACGATTAAGCAGTGATGAACTTGGTGCCGCCCAACTACAGCTAAACCAAATGCAAAACACCGTTCGTACCGCGTTTCGTGAACGTTCACGTTTGGCGGCGCTTGGTACAGCCGTCACAAAAATAAATCATGATTTGCGCAATTTGCTCGGAACGTCGCTACTGTTGTCTGACAGTTTGGAGACCAGCTCAGACCCGTCAGTAAAAAGAATTGCACCACGGTTGATTGCTGAAATTGAGCGAGCCGCCGACTTATGTACAGCGAGCCTGAAATTTGCCCGCGATACACCGCTGGAACCAAACCGCACAACATTTAACTGCCAATCATTTTTCATGCAGTTGGAAGCCAGGCTTACCGAGCGCGCGGATTGCTCGGCCACATTCGACTTCAGTTTACCTGACACCGCCGAGTTTTTCGCTGATGCAAGTCACCTTGAACGTTTGTTTGGGAACCTGTTCATCAACGCAAATCAGGCGGGAGCGACAGAAATCAACCTAGTTCAAGCTGATGATAACCCGCTGCATTTGTTGGTTCAGGACAATGGCGGGGGTATTAACCCCAAGTCCGCTGCCAGTCTTTTTACGCCGTTTTCTGGCACCACAAAGAAAGATGGAAGTGGACTTGGGTTAGCAATAACCAAGGACCTGCTTCAGGCCCATGGGTGTGACATAGGCTTGGAAACATCATCTGAAAACGGGACCGTGTTCAGACTTAGTTTTAATGCCTTAACATTAAAGCTATAGTTTCAGCTTAAGTTCTTACCTGATCAACCATAGGCTTGCTGTCTTTAAGCTCTGTATCCCAAGGGAACAAAATCCAAGTGTTCTGACTAACTTCTGTAATGAAGGTGTCAACCAACGGCTTACCAGCTTGCTTGGCGTATACGGTTGCGAAGTGTGCCTTTGGTAACATCTCGCGAATTGCTTTTGCAGTTGTGCCCGTGTCAACCAAGTCATCAATAATCAACCAACCTTCGCCGTCACCAGCGTTTTTGGCTTCTTTAATGACATCTAAGCCGCGCAGTTGCTTGTCATCGCTGTAAGATGAAATGCAAACTGTTTCGATGTGACGAATATCAAGCTCTCGTGCAACGATCGCTGCCGGAACAAGTCCACCACGTGTCACGGCAATCAGGCCTTTCCAAAGACCTTTTTTGGAGCGCTCATCTTCCAACAAACGCCAAACCAAAGCACGGCAATCGCGGTGAAGTGTGTCCCAAGAGACGGAGAAAAATTGTGGGGCTGCTGAATCGCTCATAAAACTGGCTTTCTTTGAATCCGATTAGCCACCTCTTCTAAGCGAAACCCATCAAAGACGCTAGGCCGTGAAAGGAAGGGCTAGGCTGCGCGAAACGTGAACCCCATTTTCAATGCCAACTTAAGTCACCTGATCAGCAACTTTTTCAACAAACACACCATTAATTTTCCAGCTGCCGTCTTCTTGTTTTTGCATCTCATAATAAGCGCGGACGGTTTGTTGTTTTTTCCCAACGAATATGGCGCGTTGAACCAAAGTCCCATTTACATCTTTTAATTCTTCAAGCTGATGAAAAACCGGATTGTAAATCATGTCATAGGTCTGCTTGACCATTGCGTTAAACCGCTTTTCATCCTTGAAAATGGCTTTGATTTTTGGGGAAGCGTGAGAAAAAGCACGTTCACCGTCTTTACTTTTAAAGGCTGAAATCTGGTCTTCTATGACAGCGGCTATTTGCGCGTCTCGAGCTTCATCGTCAGAAAAAGCACTGAACGAGAAAATGGAAAGGCAAATAAGTACCAAGCTGGCCATTGAACCAACGCGAAAAAACTTCATCATCTGACGTCTCCTGAAATGTGTTTAGATACGTAGCATAAAACAGCATTCCAGTTATGTCGAATTACGAGAAGTTTAACCTCTTGCCAAAGCCGAATAAGCTGCTAGTTTGCGGGTCTTGGAAGGGGCCCATAGCTCAGCTGGATAGAGTGCTTGACTACGAATCAAGAGGCCGGGAGTTCGAATCTCTCTGGGCCCACCATCCAAGATTACAACCTGTTACAGGTTTGTTTCGGCAACAAGGCCGCAGCGATTTACAAATCCCCACATAAGTGAAAGTTTTGTTTCGTCTAGACGCAAAAAAACCGCCTATCTGTCAAAGCTATTGACGAACAGACGGTTTCCCAAATTCTTTAACCAAATATGGTTTTTGGTTTTGGCTTTAGTTCAAACTGCAAGCGCTCAGGTCATGTTGCGCAGCAAATGCTACTGCGACAGCGCGCTGTTCGAAAATACCCATCTCTTTACCATCAGCAGAGCTTAGAGCGTAAGTCTTACCAGTAGAGTCATGAATTTCGCGGATGTAAGCAACTGTGTCCAAACCCCAGTGAATAAATTCATCTGAAATCAGGCCAACCAACTGTTCACCGCTATCATTAGCATTATTTTGCATAGTTCCCACTTTTAACTTTTCCCGTTCTCTTAACCGTTCAGGTGAAATGATTAAGGTTAAACATCAACCTTACACCCCTCACCAAGTCAGCATATTTTGTTTGTTGCCTGTTTGGTGAAGGCACCTTAGTTCAAGAATGTTCCGGCAAACAATAGGCTTGCAGAGTCGTTGGCTAAAATGAGGCTGGAGTGAAAAACACGCACTATATTTGGCGTGATATATGGGCAACTGCATAAAAAAAGGGGCGTACAAGACGCCCCAATCACAAGAATCGAATGAACTATTCAATTATGAGCAAGTAATTTAGTCGCCGGATAAGGCACCCAAAATGTTAAGAATGTGTGAAAACAGCACAATAAACGAGCCGTAAAGTAAATACGCACCAAAAATTGCTGTTTGATTTTGCATGCCCATGCTCATGCCCTGGAAATACATGTGCTTGATCTGCTGTGTCTCATACATAAGCAGTGCAGAGAAAACCAATACAACCACACAAGAGATGATCAAACCAAAGCTGCTTGATTCAAAAATGAAGGCATTTGCAAGCATCGCAACAAAGATGCCGATGATGGCCATAGCAAAAAAGCCGCCAAAACCGCTTAAGTCACGTTTTGTTGTGTAACCAAGAATGGACATACCCAAGAATGTAACGGCAGTTACCATGAAGGCACGTGCGACTGTGGTTAAACCACCGCCATAACCGTACATAAACGGTGCGACCATACCCGCAACCAATACACCGCCAACAACACAAAAGCCCCAGAACGCAACTTGTCCAACCACAGGGTTATTGCTGAAGAACAATCGGTTAGAGAAAAAGCCCATACCGATCCAAATAGCTAAAAACACCCAGCGTAGTGGTGTGCCGAGCAAAGTTTGCATCAGAGCAGCGTTGGTTACAACGTAGAAACCAACCGCACCGGTTAGTGCCAAACCAAAGGCCATGTAGCTGTAAACGCGAAGCATGTAGGCACGTAAGCCTTCATCAAGTTCCGCTCTTGAAATATCATGGGCGTTGGTTGCAACACCTTCACGACGGTTAAACATGTGTTTTTCTCCCTTAAGAATCTATCTGCAACTATTATGGTCTTAGACTATGACATATTCAAGTCTGTCGGTTGCAAAAAACTCACTCTCTACTCGTTTCTTAAATACTGTGATGGT
>JBMYWL010000065.1:0-8535 GCA_049607365.1 Alphaproteobacteria bacterium
TGCTACTTTGCCAGTGGCGTTGGTTGTCGCACCAACCCGTGAATTGGCCATGCAGGTTAAACGGGAATTGATCTGGCTATATGCTGACACGAAGGCGTCTGTCGCCTCTTGTGTTGGCGGCATGGACATGCGCGATGAACGCCGCAACCTAGAACGCGGCGCCCACATTGTTGTCGCAACACCGGGTCGTTTGCGCGACCACATTACTCGTGGTTCAATCAACTTGACCGACATTAAAGCCGTGGTGTTGGACGAAGCTGACGAAATGTTGGACCTTGGTTTCCGTGAAGATCTGGAGTTCATTCTGGAAGCAGCGCCGACCGAGCGTCAAACACTGTTGTTTTCGGCCACTGTACCACCGCAAATCGCCAAGCTTGCAAAATCTTATCAGCGAGATGCCGAACGCATCACCACAACCGCTGAACGCTCCCAACACAGCGACATTACCTACAAAGGTATGACTGTTTCACCGCAAGACAGTGAAAACGCGATTATCAACGTTTTACGATATTTCGAAGCTCCAAACGCACTTGTTTTCTGTAACACGCGCGGCATGGTTAATCGTCTGACCACACGCTTGTCCAACCGCGGTTTTTCCGTTGTGGCTTTATCTGGCGAACTTTCACAAAACGACAGAACCCACGCCCTGCAAGCTATGCGCGATGGTCGCGCACGTGTGTGTGTCGCCACAGACGTCGCAGCACGCGGCATCGATTTGCCGAACTTGGACTTGGTGGTCCACGCCGAGTTACCATCCAGCGAAGAAACCTTGCTCCACCGTTCTGGTCGTACGGGACGTGCTGGACGAAAAGGCACATGTGCGCTAATCGTTCCACCAAGATCGCGCAAAAAAGCCGAGCGCATTCTGAAATTTGCCAAGGTCAAAGCAACTTGGGGCAACGCCCCCTCTGCCGAAGAAGTGAAAGCCAAAGACTTGGAGCGCTTGTTGGCTGACCCTGATTGGCACGAGCCAATTGAGAACGAGCAAGCAAAATTGGTTCACAAGCTTACAGAGACCTTTGGTCCAGAGCAGATTGCCGCAGCTTATTTACGCCTATACCAAAGCAAGCACACTGCACCAGAAGAACTTTCCAGCGTTGAACAGAAGCCAGCAAGGTCTAAAGAAGACTTTGGCCCAAGCGTTTGGTTCAGCCTGTCTGAAGGTCGCAACCACAACGTTGACCCGCGTCGATTGCTGCCAATGCTGTGTAACGCTGGCGGTCTGACCAAAGGTGACATTGGCGCAATCCGGATTCAGCGCGAAGAAACCTATGTTGAAATCGCCAAAGCGAAGGTTGCAGACTTCCTGAAAACTGTTGGCACTGAAATGATCGTGGAGAACGGCGCTTCCCTAACCCAGCTGGACAAGGCACCAAAACTTGATTCTGCCCCACCACGAGGCCGTGACAGAAACGACAGAGGTGCCCGTGATGGCGGTCGTGGAGGTCGTGATGGTAATCGTCGGGATCGTGGTGACCGCCCTGATAGAAATCGTCCGGAAAGAAATCGCCCCGAAAGAAATCGTTCTGAAGGTGGTCATTCAGGTGGTGCCGGACGCAATGACAGACGAAATGAAAGACGGGATGAAGGCCAAAGCCATTCACCTGCCAGCGAAAAACCATGGGAGCGCAAGCACGGTAAAGGTGGCGACCGCGACAGAAGCGAAAAGCCGTTTCGGGAAAATAAATTCAAGCCCAGAACCCAAGAGCTTGAAGCTGACGCCAGACCTGATCGTCCCGAAAAATCACACAAGGCCGAGGACACCAACGCCCCACGTGCACCTAAGCGTGACAAGGGCAAAGGTAAAAGTGGCAACCCGTCTGTTCCAACGCCAAAAGGCAAAGCCAACAGTAAGAAGAACAAGGCACGTGCCGCTGCTAAACTGAACGTTGCAGCTGCTAACAAAGGTGAATCAACTTAGGGTCAGCCCCTAAGATTGTATTTTCCTAAGCAGCCAGGCACAGGCCTGCGACACGCTTATGTTCGCTGTATCTACGCGAATTCGTTCAGAAACCCAGTTTGTTTCATACTGGCGGTTCTGAACGTCTTCCCATGTAGGCAGCTTGTGATTCTTTATGTCTGCGAAGCGTGTTTCGATGCGGTTACGGTGCTCGACCACATCGCTGCAAACGACCTCTATCTGGGTAAATTGGGCGCCGACTTGTTGAGCAACATCTGCCCACGCTTCCCGCGTTAGACTTATGGGGTTTACAGAGTCAGCCACGACATGAAAGCCAAGCTTCAAATTGTCTGCCGCTATTGAATAGGCTGCTTGATACCCGCCGTCCTCGACGCTTTCGAAGCTCATCTCCGAGTTTCTAAGTCCTTGCTCAATCGAGTCAATCCGCAAATAAGTGGCCCCGACCACCCCTGCAAAAAAGCGGGCCAAAGTTGTTTTCCCAACACCGGGAAGCCCGGCAAACACAAACAAAGACGGTTGTTTAGCCAAGCTTTCGCCACTCCATCATCATTAAAAACGGGTTCTTCATGTATTTATCGATTTGTTCTTGGGTACAGCCAACCGGCAGCGGTTCATCGAAGTGACTCAAGGTCATGCCGTTGTTTAAAAAAGCCGCCATGTAGGTGCTCAATGGGCGGTGCCAATTTCGAATGCGAATGCCATCCCACGCGAACCAATCGCAGCATTCTTTGTGATAAGACCCCAGCGGCCAATATGAATTTCCATCTTCACCCTTAACCCAGCCAATTGTGCCATTTGAGGTATGGAAACTGGAAAGGTTGGCAACCAAAATTTTGCCGCCAGGTTTTAAAACACGAACGGCTTCCTCGACCGCTTGTTCCATCTGCTCAATGTCGATCAAGGTCAGGTAAAACACAGCGAGGTCAAAGGTTTCATCAGTGAATGGTAGATTGTCCGCAAAACCAACTTTGTAGCACCCTTCAGCGTCTTTTGATGCTGCGAAGTCGACAAATGGTTTGACCGGATCAATGCCTGTGGTCGCCAGACCGTGTTTTTTGAGTGCACGACAAAAACGCCCGTCACCACAACCAACATCCAAAACGTTGGCGGGTTTGTGCAACAGGGCGCGCTCCACCATTGGCTTATCAAGAACGAATTCACGGGCGAAATCGCCCTTCTCCGGCATTCGGTCTAGCCATGCCTGCGAAGAACTCAACCAGCCATTTTCGTCAGCATGCCTATCGGTCATTTACCTTCAAGCTCCGTGTAAGTCTGAATGTCAAAGTCTTCCAACTCCGTCAGGTAATCCTCTAGCGACACCATACCAACACAGGCAAAAGCGCCAACATCGGTTTGCTCCCCCAAAAGGTATTTCTTGCACAAACTGATCGCAGGGATCGTTGGGATCTCTGGTCCATCGCCAGATTTTGCAACAATGAACCAGTTTCGGGTCAGGTTCAATCCATCATGCCCCTTTCCCTTCAGTTCAACAAACATTCCACCTTCATCAGTTCCGAACCTGTCAAAGTACTTTCGAACCTTCAACATGCTGCCAGCATGCTTTGACAGATTTATGGGCAGCCCCGCCCTAATTAACCAAGACACCGCCCACAAACCCAAATGAAGCATGGGTATTTCTAAACCAGCGCCAAAGCGAAGTTTGTTAAACCCATACCTCGCTGGCAAAAGGTCATGGTCCGGAATTTCGCAGTTGCCAAACCATCTGTTGCCAATGTCTGGAAACCGTTTCTTGTGAAGGTTCTGCCAGCCATAAACAGCTGTGTTTTCTGCATTCATTCTTGGCGGAATTTCTTTGCCTACATATGAAAATACGCCCTCGGCGGTGGCAAGGCCAAAGTCTGTTCTTTGACCCGGGCTAATGCCATAGTCAATGCTATCCAGCTGTTTGAAGTCGCCTTTAAAAGCTTCAACAACTGCCGAAGACAAGCCAGGCACAGTGCTGGCGCCAGAAACTGCCAAAACGCCTTTTTTCTTCGCGAGTTCATCAAGCGAGGTGAAGCCAGTGACGAACTCCCGGCCATCCGCTAGGTCAATGTACGAAACGCCCGCGTTTATGCACACATGTGCAGTTGAGTAATCAGCGCCTTGAAACGGGCCAATGGTGTTTATAACCATCTGAGGCTTTAACCGAGTAAGCTCTTCACCTAAATCCGTGGCAACATCAAAACAAGCGGACTTGGCCAAAGCTTTTGGCAGAGTTTCGATCAACCTCTGCGCTTTGCTGTCAGATCGCCCATTAATATGAACCACAATTCCGGCTTTGGTTAAGGCCTTGGCAATGCGTTTGCCAAAGTTTCCGTACCCACCCAAAATTAGAACCGCTTTGTCGTTGGTTTTCATTCTTGCTGAACGACGCGTGTTATTTTCAACGTCCCTTTGTAAGCAAAACGTTTGCCTAAATACTTGGTACCAACCTTGGTCCACATAGCAAAACTGTCACCTGACACGGCAATTTCCTCGGCATTAGCCACGCCCATCAACCACGCAAGCGGCATCGGTAAAAACTTGCCAAACACCCGAAGGCAATAGCCTTTATGGGCTAAAACAATTTTCTCACCCGTCCAGTTGATTGTGTGCCGCCAACCCAGACCGAACTTCACAACTTCGACCAACTGGTTTCCGCCAAGCCTATACATGCGCGAGACAAACCTGTGTTTTTCGTTGTTTGGGAATTCAAATGTGCGGTCAAACACAAGTGCGTCTACGCCTTTGTCGGCGTAAATCTTCACCACGACTGGAATTTCCTTACCGCCTCTTGGTACCAACGCACCGGATGTTTTAGACATAAGTTTTGCAAAGGCTGAAACTTCAATGTCCAATGTACCCGTCATCTCTATCAAGTCACTGCTGTTGGCTCTGACACGATAATGGTCTTGCAAGACTTTAGGTAAGTCGTCCCAAGAACTCTGACCAAAAACGGTATAGAAAATTGGATTTTCAGCTGGTTTTTTCAAGTTTTGAATTTTCTCTTTTCCGAGTAAAAATAAAAGAAGGTTACGAACACTTCGCATGATTGGGTATGAAAACCGCGCAACCCGACGGTTTTTGAAAATCAGAAAGCCAAGCTTGTTGAAAAGGCCAACGCGACTTGTCAGCGACCACATTAGCGCCGTTGCTTCACCACCATAGAACAGCTCATCTTCATGGCAAACGACGAAGCCTTCATCCAAATTCAGCCCTTCTTGCCGAATTCTGGCAAGTAACGGATGGTTGGGGTTTGACCTTGCATCCAACAACCGCAGTTCGCCGACGGATTGCTTTAAACGGTAATATTTCGGTACGGAACGGCACATGGGGCAGTCACCATCGTAGACCACCCACAGTTCGCCTTTCAACCTACTGTCCTGTGGTCAGGGAGCGGTCATATTCAAGACGTTTTGCGTATTCAAGTGTTAGCAAATCTTCAAGCAATGCCGCTTCTTGATCTCCGCCTGTCGGTGGACCATTTGGCCCAGCACTACCCCCAAACACGTACTGTGGAACCTGACGCCGTGCGTAAGCATCCGCCCAATATTTTTGAATGGCTTTTTCAGCTTCAAGCTTTTGCGCAAGCGCGTTGTCAGCTTCTAACACCGCCGCCTTTGCATATGCTTCAGCGTCCGCCGCAACCTTAACGGCTTTCGCGTCAATCTCTGCCTTGGCAAGCAAAATCTCAGAACGTTGGCGGTCAATTTCAGCTTGCTCCTTAAACTTGTTCGCTTCAGTCAAAGCCAGCTGTTTATCCGTTTCGGCATTCGTTGTCTTTTCAATTTGGAACACCTTTGCTTTTGCTTGGCGTTGAGCAACTTCGCGTTCACCCTTTGCAATCGCCAACAGGCGCTGCTCTTCTTCCTGAATTCGTTGTTCACGCGCAATCGCACGATCCGCTGCCGCTTGTTGACGAAGGCGCATTCGCTTTTTAAACTCTTCGTTCGGGTCAACGCCAGTCACACGGGCCGAGGTTACTTGAATGCCAAACTTGCTAAACGATTGATCTTTACGTTTGGGTTGGCCATTTGGGTTTAGCGTTTTCTTAACAGTGAACACAGTTTTGTACTGCTCGCCATACGTTTTTTGGTCGGTTCCAAGTGCAGCATTAGCCGAGCCCGCCCCTGCTTCTTCAAGCAGTACGCGTTCTTCAACACGGCGAACGATATAAATACCACCTTCCATCTGCCGCAAAAATTCGTTGTTAAATTCAGTTTTACCGCCTTGGAAATAGTCCTCAGCAGACAGCAAGGCAGCGTTTGCGCCTAAAGTTTCCTGAAACGCAGGTATTAGCTCGGTCCGAAGCAGATTTTCTGGTGTTCTGTATAAACGAACCATTTTCAAAAAGCCTTCTTCATCAGAAGGAAGCTCAAAACGGGCTGTCGCGGTTACCAAAGCGTCAACTTGGTCAAGGAAGACCAGCGATTGTGGCGCCAAATTAGCGCTCATGAAAGCGCCATCTTGCTCAGCGTTTAAGTTCATTCCGGAACTGCGAACTGCCTGAACAGACATGGCATTTTTCCACGCATTTACGCGTCCAAACAAATACGAGTTGTAACCAGTGTCCGACACCATTTTTTCTTGGCCCAATATGGTTCGCACATGATACTTGAAGCCAGGTTCTGCGTAGAAAAATGTGCCTATAAACGCGAAGTAGAAAAAGGCGCTACCCGCAATTATGTAACCAATAAACATGAAGGGTTTTACGACGACCGGCACCATTTTTGATGCAGCCCAAATTACCAAAATCGCCACAACGGCTAAAATCATTCCATACATCGTGACAAACCTTCGTTTCCATTCAACCAATAATTATAACTAATTATAGTCGGCGATTCCACAATCACACAAGATTAAAGCAAATTCACTGGTCACAGGATCAATTTGTGACCATTATGCCCGAAATTAGTTTGCCAAAGGTCTTTCAATGTACGTACACCACGCCGCTTTTTTCATTTGTATGTTTGCTTTATTACATGCTTTTTTAACCACTAGGGTCATTGGCAGAAGGCGTGCAAAATTGATTGCTTACGGAAACGGCAACGACGAAAAAATGATCCGCATTCAAAGCGCACAGGCCAACTTGCTGGAAAATGCCATGTACATGAGCTTGTTGCTGATTGTGGCAGAGCTTATGTTAAGCGCCGCTGGCAAACGGTTTGGTTGGATTTTGTTTATTTTGTCGAGCATGTTTTTGGTTGGTCGCGTGTTCCATATTCATGGCATGATTAAATTTAACCTGAAAACCCGCAAAATCGGCATGCACCTGACGATTTGGCCATTGCTGGCGACAGTCTTCTACACACTCTACTTAAGCGTCGCACCTCTGCTTTTTTAACGGCAAGACTTGTAGTTCACGTCGTCGAGTGATTGTAACAAGGCTGATCGAGAGAAAGCTGTATCCGCTTTAAGGGTTGTGTTGTTGTTTTTGTTAAACTTATCAAGTGCGGTTTCACTCAACCGACCCCACTGCCCGTCCACTTCGCCGTCATAACATTGGTAGGATTTCAGGTACGATTGGGCGACCAGGTAGACTGACTTCAAATCAAAGCACTCATTTGCAAAAGTCGCCCCTTTGCAATAAGTCGCCTTGCTTTGGCGCAAGCTAGGCAGGACCGGATATAAATATTGTCCCGGACAATCCGTTGAAGCATGGTCCATGTGACCACTCACCGCGTTCGGGTCAAGTCCGTGTTCAGCTTGTTGTTGTTTTACCAAGGTTCGCAGGACGGCAATCTGACGATCAGAAGGCCTTTCATTCTCCAAATCCCCTTCCACCACAATGTGAATACGGTTGGCTGGGTTATACCCCGTGTTTGTGTCCCCCGCATAAGCCAGCTCTCGCCCAGCTGCAACATCGCCATTCATATCAATATAGAAATGGTACGGCACGTCACCCCAACGTTTTTCACCTTGCGAGTATTCCTGCAGAAACTTTAATTTTTGCTTAAGGCTATATTTCGATTGCTTCCTTACACCTGTGTGGTGAACAACAATTTCGCGAATTACCTGACGCTTCATCCGACTTTCAATGCCGGGCTTTGCGTTCCATTCACCACGAGACAGAACTTGCAGACCTTCAGCCGGAAACACGACCAATAACAAAAGGCCAAGACAGATCTTGAAACTGTGTTTTATCTGCATGAGTTCTTGATGTAAGCAGAACCAGCACCAAGTGACCTTGCGCGGTTCTTAGCGCGGTTGGCCAATGTTTTGGTTGTCGGCCCTTGAACAGAACAATAGTAACCAGCGCTGAAGTTTGGAAAGCGTGCGCGTTGCGTGAATATTGTGTAACCGCCATAACGATTGCTCGCTTTGTTTGCCTCCCTTTTCTGACGAGAACAAACTGTTAAAGCAAACCAACCGCAAGTCGGGCCACCAACATCTGCATCGTCAGGAACCACTGGCGTGCTGATTTTACAAATACCATCCCAATCTAAATACTTGTTTGGTGGACAGCTGCAAATGCTGTGGTCTGTGCTAAACAGCTTTGAGATCTGACGCCCATAAGCTCTGGAAGAACTGGATCTTCTGAAGTTATCACCGAAAAACAAGTTTGAGACCCTGACAGCTCGAGACGTTTTGCGGCCCCATACACCGTCAGCTGACCCCACTGGACACCCAAG
>JBMYWL010000066.1:0-8361 GCA_049607365.1 Alphaproteobacteria bacterium
AAATTTTTTCAATTTCTCTCCACTTTTGATTATCACTTTTTGTAACATAACTCCAAGCTTGTCCTTTCGCACCCGCTCGTCCGGTTCTACCAATTCGATGAATAAAATCTTCAGCTTGTTGGCGTGTTGTTCCTTCAGACTCTCTACCAATTGTTCGATGAATTCTTTCACCGTCAACCATGATATTAACTGAATACACGCCGTCGCCGTTAACTTCTCTGCGAAAACTAATTCCGTTTTCAATCAATGTTTGACCAGCGCAAGTGTTGCGGATGTTAGGGCGTGTAAGTTTAGAGAATTTTTTTGTCATTCACTTGCTCCTAAAACGGGATTTCATCATCTAAATCCGGACCACCAAAAGTAGGCGCATTGGATTCTTCACTAGCTGAAGGGGCTCTGTCACATTTTGGTAGATTTGATTTATCGGCGCTGCCGTCACAAATGTCGTTAAGCGTCTCCCAGTATTTTTCAACCCGTTCTCTAATGATTGAATCTTCATCTAAGTCCCAATTCCATTCAGATTTACTTAACCCAGTGTACCTTCCTTTCCAGAACCAACCTGTACGAGCAATCAGTGTCCAAAGTTCCTGCTCTTCAAATGTTAGGAGATGTGGTGCTTTTATCCCTAAAGAAATCAAACGATCATGCTCTTCAACTTGCCAAAGGTAGTTTTCGAGCTCGCCAAATCTACTGTAATCGTTGTTGTTAGGATTATTCAGGGTCATGCCTTGAATTGTCTCAGCGATAGTGGCTTCGATAAATGAAGATTTTGAACGTCTTTGAGAACGAGCTGCAAGCTCGCAAAGGTAGTTGAGTCGCGGGTCGAGGCGAATTGAGACAGTCTCAGAACGGCTCATTTTGCTTTTAACTTTTGTGTCTTTTTGTCTTGCCATCAAATCCTCGTGTCGCAAACGCTGACATGTACTGTAAGTGAATTTATGTATTGATTTGTATTACATTCGTTGCTTTTTAAGGTCAAGAACTTCCGAACGTTTCCTTCTTAAACTGAAAGATACCAATGCAACCTATATCAGAAACACCTCGCTTATTCGTACATCCAGACGGTCGCATGGACCGCAAGAACGCTGCTATCTATCTTGGCTGTGCTCCAAAGACGCTCGCAGACTGGGCGATGAAAGGTAAGGGGCCAAGCTACCTGAAACTCGGTGGTAAAATCTTCTATTTTACTAAAGATCTTGAAGCATGGGTATCCGCACAACCACGTCATTCAGGAACAGCCAGACCAATGACCAGACCAAAAGCGGCCAACGAAGAATGAGGTCTAACCAATGCCCAGCGCACGTGCTCCTGACCTCCGACGTATTCGCACAACTAGAACTTACGACGTGTCGGAAATTGCGGATCTATTCGGCATTCATACCAACACCGTTCACAATTGGGTCAAAGCAGGTTTGGTGGTAATTCCTGACACCAAACCCGTGTTGATTTATGGTGAATGCCTAAAAAGCTTTTTGAAAAACCTGCGTCTGGAACGTAAACAGACATGCGCAGCAAACCAAATGTATTGTTGCAAATGTAAATGCCCACGAATGGCAAAACCGCAATCTGTCGCTATTCACGGCCAAACCCAAACTTCGCTTACTCTCACTGGAATTTGCGATGTGTGTGGCGTTTCTATGTATCGTGGGGGAAGTGTCAAAAAGTTAGATGAATACCAAAACGCATTTGGAGAATTCAAGAAGGGGAAGCCGGACATATGACCGATAACCGTTTCCCTCATGAATTGTGAAAAATAAAGGATTTTAAAAATGCGTAAGATTAACGCCAAGAACGAGCTGTTGAAACGCTCTTACCGTACTTACCTAATTGAAGCTGATAGAAAATCTGAAACTTCAGCACTTCAAGCTTTAAAGGCTCTTGAACGCTTCGAATCATCGCTAAATTATGCTGATCTTGCAAGCTTCAAAAAAGAACATGCTATCGAGTTCAAAAAGAAGTTGGCGGCGGGTGGTGGCGGTAAAAAGCCACTAAGCGTTTCAACAATTCTATCTACCGCCAAAGCCTTACAAAAGTTCTATCGCTGGTTGGCGTTTCAACCTGGCTACAAGACCAAAATCAAAATTGGCGACATAGACTATTTTAACCTTCAAGAACGCGACGTGCGGGCTTTTACCAGCAAGCCACAAAAAACCTATGCTTCAGTTGAACAATACAAACACGCCTTGTTCGCAATGCCCAGCGCGACTGAGTTCGAACGTCGTGACCGTGCCTTGTTTGCAGGCATTCGGGATGCCGCGCTGGTGTCACTTCGCATCAAGCACATAAACATTGATAAAAACGAAGTGCATCAAGACCCGCGTGAGGTGGCAACTAAAAACCGAAAGCTGATTTATACCTATTTCTTTCCAGTTGGTGATGATGTGAAATTCATATTTCTCGAATGGCTGGATCATTTGAAGACAACAAAAATGTGGGAGCCAAACGCGCCCTTGTTTCCAAAGTCTGCAAACAAACACGACAAAGACAAAGGTTTTGTGCAAACACTCGTTCCAGAATTTTGGGCAGACGCTTCTTATGTTCGCACCTTGTTCAAACGCACCTTTAACGCCGTAGAGTTACCCTATTACAATCCGCACACGGTTAGGGATACCCTCGTTCAACTGGGCGAGCAAACTTGCACCACGCCTGAAATGTGGAAAGCGTGGAGCCAGAACCTTGGACACGAAAACGTGCAAACGACATGGGCAAGTTACGGGGCCGTCGCGCTGGACCGACAAGCAGAGATAATCAAAAACCCAAGCACCAAAAAATCAAACGATGAAAAACTAGAGCAATTGCTGAATTGGGCAACTAAACAAGATGGTTTTTCTTTAGAGTGATTGCTTAAGCCAGCCGCGCAGTTTAGACCCATATAAGAAACTTGCATGATAAATTTTAGGGTCAACTTATGCCTATTCTAAACTGGTTAACGCGAGACCAAGATGTTCGCGCGGCGGAAAAGGTTCCCTACCGACTTTTGCAAGAAAAATCTGACCTAAGCTATGGTGATTTAGACGCGGGCAACATGCTGATTCAGGGTGACAATCTTGAAGCCCTAAAAGCCCTGTTGCCCTTCTACGCTGGTCAGGTGAAGTGCATTTATATTGACCCGCCCTACAATACAAAAACAGCAGTATCAGATCACTACGACGATAATTTGGAACACGCCCAGTGGATGGCCATGATGTGGCCGCGACTAGAACTTCTTAGAGAGCTCTTGAGTCCTGATGGCATCATTTGGATTCAAATTGATGACAAAGAGGGCGCCTACCTTAGAGTGCTTTGCGATGAGGTTTTTGGGCGGAAAAATTTCCTGAACGCTATTTGCGTTAAAACGTCTGATCCCTCTGGTCACAAAACAGTTAACCCATCACCATATTCGCAGACAGAATATGTATTAATGTATTCAGCAAACCGCGAGCTTTATTCATATGAGCAGAGATACGTAGAGAGCGTATATGATCCTGGATACGGTAAGCTAATCACCAACAGATCATCTCATTTCAGTGAGTGGGTTATTGTCGGCCTTAATCAGTTTGTCGCAGAAAAACTCGGAAAAAAGGATACTCGCACCGCTCGGAAAGAAATAGGTCGCGTCAATTTTGATTTGCAAGTAGCGCAGTATGCATTGGAGCATGCTGACGCTGTCTTCCAAGCTACCGCAATTAGTAGCGATGCGGGCCGTGAAATTGTAAAAATGCGTGATCGTTCTCAAGCAACGAAGGATACTGTTTTCCATTTTGAACGCGACGGTTTCGAAGATATCTACTGCCTAAATGGCAGGCAAATATACTTCTATAGCAATAAGTTAAAAGAGATCGAAGGCTCTCTTGTCCCAGCAAAACCATTGACAAATCTTTGGACTGATATTCCTTGGAATGGAATAGCAGATGAAGGTGGTGTAAAATTTAAGAACGGTAAGAAACCAGAGCGGCTTGTAGAGCGTTGTATCGAGTTGAGTAGTGATGAAGGCGACCTAGTTATGGACTCATTTTTGGGTTCAGGAACTACTGCTGCAGTAGCTCAGAAAATGCGGCGGCGTTTCATTGGCATTGAAATGGGCAACCACGCACAAACCCATTGCCAACCACGTTTGCAAAAAGTTGTGGGTGGTGAACAAGGGGGCATTTCTAAATCAGTCAATTGGAACGGCGGCGGCGGCTTTCGCTTTTACGAACTTGGCCCAGCTGTGTTTGACGAAAACGGGCAAATTCAACTCAACATTCCATTTGCTGTTTTAGCCTCTCACATTTGGTTTTCGGAAACCAGCGCGCCAATCGACACCCGTAAAGCCGACAACTTGTTTCTTGGTCGCTATAAAGACAAGGCCTTTGCTTTGTTGTACAACGGCATTCTGGGTGATAAACGGCCTGATGGTGGTAACGTGTTGACTCGTAAAACGCTGGCCTTAATACGCGAGGCCTCGGGTGGTTTTAAAGGTCCGTTGGTTGTGTATGGCGAACGTACCGCGCTGGGTGATGCCAGTTTGCAGCGTGAAAACATCACCTTTAAACAAACCCCTTACGATGTGAAAGCGAGACGTTAGGCCATGCAGTTAAAAACCTATCAGCAAAACACACTTGCCGCTCTGCAAAGCTTTTTCGAACTTTCCACAGCCCTTGGCCCTAAGCAAGCTTACGAGCAACTGACACAGGAACCAGAACTTGCCAGCCGTCTTGGCCCTTACGGCGGTTCTTATACCGCCTTAAAGGCTTTGCCTGACTTGCCTTACGTTTGTCTGCGCTTGCCGACGGGTGGCGGTAAAACCATTTTGGCCGCGCACGCAATCGACATAGCTTGCCAAACGTGGATGGAAACGGAATTTCCGCTGATTTTGTGGTTGGTGCCGTCAAACACCATCCGCACCCAAACAGCCGAGGCTTTGAAAAACACACGCCACCCTTATCGACAAGCATTGGACAAGGCCTTTGGTGGCCGCGTTCGGGTGTTTGACATAAGCGACTTTACGCAAATTCTACCGCACGACTTAAAGTCAAATTTGTGTGTGGTGGTTGGCACCATCCAGACCTTGCGGGTTAACAACACCGACGGTCGAAAGGTTTATGCCCACCATGAAATGTTGGAACAACACTTTAGCCAAGTCAATCCCAACACGGCTGGCTTGGGGCGCATCGAGGCAACGGGTGGCATAAAATTCTCGTTTGCAAACTTGATGCACCTTCACCGCCCGTTGATGATTGTTGATGAAGCGCACAACGCGGTTACGGGTTTAAGTGAAGACATGCAGGCGAGGGTTAATCCCTCGGCTATCATTGAATTTACCGCCACGCCCCAAAAGAAAAGCAACACGCTCTATTCGGTCTCTGCTTTGGAATTGAAACAAGAGGAAATGGTGAAACTGCCAATCGTCTTGGCCGAACACCAGATTTGGCAAGATGCCGTCACCAACGCCTTGATCACACGTCAACAGCGCGAAGAAGAAGCGCAGCACGACAAAGACTACATCCGCCCCATTGTTCTGTTTCAAGCTGAAAACAAAGACAAAGAGGTGACGGTTGAAGTTCTGAAAAAACAACTGATTGAAACGCAAGGCATAGACGAGCGTGAAATTGCCGTTGTAACGGGCGACCAGCGCGAATTGGACGGTCTTAACCTTATGAGTGCTGACTGCCCCGTTCGCTACATCATTACAGTGCAAGCTTTGAAAGAAGGGTGGGATTGCCCTTTTGCTTACGTGTTTTGCTCGGTCGCCAATGTCAAAAGCGCAACCGACGTTGAACAGTTGTTGGGCCGTGTGCTGCGCATGCCCTACGCCAAATGCCGTGCTCAAGACTCGCTTAACAAAGCTTATGCGCATGTTACCTCAAAGAACTTTTCAGAAGCTGCCCTCGCCCTCAAAGACCGTCTAGTGAACATGGGCTTTGACGAAGACGAAGCGCTGGAATCCATAGAACCAGCGCAAATAGGAATTGAGGGTTCTGACCTTTGGCGAAGTCGCAAACAACAACCAAGGCTTCAACAGAGTGTTGATGTATCGTCTGAAGTTCGAACAGAACTAGCCACCGTAGCGCCTAACAGAATTCTGGTTCATGAAGACATTGACGGCAAAACCAAAATTGAATTTTCGGGCGTGCCCAGCGCTATAGAGTTGGATAGGATTTTCAAAATACTACCGACCGAACAGGTCAATTCGTTACGCGAAGAAGTTGAACAGTTTGTTAGCCAGAACATGCATTTATCTTCACCAGCCGAACATGGCGCAAGCTTTGTTGTTCCAGCCCAAATGGCGATCATACAAGGCGAACTAGAGCTGATAGACCCGCGTACTTACATCGAATTCATTGATCTAAACTTGTCGAAACACCCAGCGCGGTTAGAGCATTCAGAGTTTAATTTGAATGAAACTGCTGACTTCTTTGAAATTGATTTGGACGGTCAAAGGCTTGTGTATCGTCAACTTCAAGACATGCAGCAATCTCAGTTGGACTTGATAGAACTCGACAACTGGTCGCATGCGCAACTGGTGGCTTGGTTAGCGCGACATACGGGTGACCCAGAAATTTCGCATGGCGATTTGGTTGGCTGGCTAAGTGGCGTTGTGACTTACCTCACAGGGCCGCGTGATCTATCCATTGCCGCCTTAAACCGTTGCAAATTCCCCTTAATGCGTAAGTTGAAAGAAAAAATCCAAAGCCTCAAACAAGCAGATAAAGAACAGGTATATCAATTGGCACTTTTGGCCGATGATGCAATGCCGTCGGTATCGCTAGACCAAGGTTTTAGATTCCATGCAAACATGTTTGCTGGTGTTCGCGCTTACAATGGATCTTATCAGTTTGCAAAACACTTTCTTGGCCCGTATGAGGTTGCGCGATTTGATGGTGACGAAACGGGTGAAGAATTCAAATGCGCGCAAGCCTTGGACAGTTTGCGTGACGTAAAGCATTGGGTAAGAAATGTTGCCAAACACCCCGACGCATTCTTTTTGCCACTTCGCAACGGCAGATTTTACCCTGATTTTGTTGCAGAGCTAAACGACGGTAGAATTTTGGTTGTTGAATACAAAGGCGCACAACTAGCCACCAATGAGGACACTAAAGCCAAACGAGCAGCTGGCCACATTTGGGCGCAAAGCTCCAACGGTACGTGCTTGTTTGTGGTGGTAGAAAAAACCGTAGACGGTTTGGGGATGCGTGAACAGTTAATGACGGTTGTAAGCTGATGCTCAGAGCTGACTCACCATTTTATAATTATCAAATCAAAGGCACTAATTTCATTGCCTATGATGAGGGCGTATATGGCCTAATTTTTGTGGATAAACAACTAGGCTTAGCAAGGAAAATATTTAAGGCAAGGGCAGGTGCTGATGAAACTGTGGTTCGAAATACATTCCAGTTCGAAATTAAAGCGTATGAGATAGTTTTGGCGCATCCTGTGTTAAAAGAAGTGGTACCAAACCAATCCCATCAATTGATCCAGAATGCCAAAGGAGAAGACGCAAGTTGTTATTTTTTTCCAGAGCTTGCATATGAGATGGAATTTGTTGAAGGTAGTTTTTGTAAAATTGGCTTGTTAAAAGATACACCCAAGCTTAACGAGCTTAAGCCACTTTTTCGTTCAGTAGGGGTGAAATATCTTACCGATTGTAGTGTATGCAACTTACCAACTGGTTTGAAGTTCATTGATTTTGCAACTGAAGAAGTCGAAATATGGCATGATTAAAAACTGGCACTATCGCTTCCTCAAATATTTTAACTTATTTCAAACTCATTACGCGGTGTAATTCCTGTGTAATTGCGCACGGAAATGTTAGGTATAATTCGGTGTTGTTTGAGTAAGTATTTTTGTTGAACCTTGTGCTAAGCTGTTGTTTTCAAACAGATTCGGACAAAATCAAACTTATCCAGAAAACACCTTAACAGAATTGAAAATCCGCGTGTCGGTGGTTCGAATCCGCCTCCGGGCACCACGTTTTCTTTAAAAATTTGTAAGCCTATAACAATGAATGATGAAACTTTAGATCATCAGATCATTGAGTTCGTTTGCGCTCAAAGCCATGCTCTTTTTAGGGAAATCGCTTGCGGCACTTATGCCCGTTTCACGAAGTAGCAAATACCAAGTGTGGGTTGCTGTTGGTGCAGTTCCCTTAAACGCATCCGGCGTTAAAAGGGCCGTGTTTTTACCACCACCGCGTACATCACGAACTGAACGAAAGGTGATGGCTTCAATGCCAGCCTGTCTGGCGGTTGCAGCGATTTTCTGACAATATGAATAATCAGCTTTTGATTCAAATAAGGCCTTATCCGCATCAAACACCTCATCCGTTAAATCCAACGCTTGCTGAGTGTCCACATCAACCGAAAAACAGGTCACTTGCGTAGGGTTTTTGGGAAACAACGT
>JBMYWL010000067.1:0-8348 GCA_049607365.1 Alphaproteobacteria bacterium
GACATTCAGCAAGCACCACCTGTGTATTCAGCGCTGAAAGTCGCGGGTGAGCGTGCTTACAAATTAGCACGGTCGGGGCAACTCTCGGCTTTGCCAACACGTACTGTAACTGCCTTCGAGTTGGAGTTGGTTGGCTTCAGTGAGAACACCGCAGATTTTCAATTGCGTTGTGGCAAGGGTTTTTATGTACGTTCGCTCGCTAGGGACCTGGGCGAGGCGCTTGGTACCAAGGCTCATGTCACCGCTTTGCGCCGCACGCATGTCGGCCCCTTTGGGTTAAAACAGGCAATTTCACTGGCAATTTTGGACTCAATGGTAGATAACCCGCATCAACTTCTACCGGTTCTGCCGATAGATGTCGTGCTGGACGACATCCCGGTTCTGACTCTGTCGAGCGAACAGGCTAGATATTTGCGACAAGGACGTTTTGTTCACCTGTCGGATCTTTACGCGCTAAACCCTGATGTGGATGTTTCCATGGATGGCTTGGCAAAATTTGAAGGGCAACCTTTGGGTTTAGTAGAGTTTCAAGATGACATGTTGAAAGTGAAACGTCTGTTTAATTTGAACCCGCAAGCGGATGATGATTAGGTTGCAATTTTTTAACCGCTAACAAATTTTGTTAAGCGATTTTTTGAAAGATAGACGATGTCGATTACAAGTGAACGTACCGCAGAACTCGTTAAAGAGTATGGCACCAAAGAAGGCGACACAGGTTCGCCAGAAGTTCAAGTCGCGATTATTACAGAGCGCATTTTGAACCTTACAGAACACATGAAAGAGCACAAGAAAGACTTCCACTCACGTCGTGGTCTTTTGATTTTGGTTGGCCAGCGTCGTCGCCTGCTTGATTACACAAAGAAAAAAGATCAGGGCCGTTACGAAAGCCTGATCCAGCGTTTGGGTCTACGTCGCTAGAGCGCATTTCATCCAGAGTGCTTCAATTCTGTTTGAGAAAATTTCACTTCTGGCTAGCAAGATCTGCAAAAGCGATATTTGTATCGGTTGCGCGGATCTGTGACGTCCAGAAGTAAAATTTACCAAATCCTGAAAGGACCATATCCAAATGGTACATTTCACATGATTTTCACTTGGAAGGTATTCATACCTACCTTCGCTCAAATAATGCAAACTATACCATTTTGCTTAAGGCAGAATTGGGCAAACTGGAAGAAACACGCTCTAATGACCACGAATATGCGTCCAATAAGCGGACGTTTAAGAAACAAACCTTTGACCACGTCGTCTTGCCGCTATCAGGTTTCATTTCAAACATTTGGAATGACGTCGGCATTCGTGGGTAAAGAATTGACCACTAAGTAAGGATAAGGCTGTGGGAAGATTCTCGCAGCCTTATTTGTTTTTTAAGGCAACCTGAAAATTCGGAATGGTTCCGAAAGCCTATTTGGACCTGCAAGAAAGCAGAAAGAAGCGTTTCTGTTTTCTTGTTGGTCCAAAACATCCAGGTTGCTTTCCATCTTCAGACCCGGTGCAGAATACAACAGGCATCGCTGAAGCAAAATTGAAAGTTATATATGTTTACAATATCAAAAAAATCTATGGAGTGGGGCGGTCGTACGCTAACACTCGAAACTGGTCGTGTTGCTCGTCAGGCTGACGGTGCAGTAATGGTAACTTACGGCGATACTGTCGTTTTGGTAACAGCAGTTGGCAAAAAGAACATGGACTACGTTCCAGACTTTTTCCCTTTAACTGTTAATTATCAAGAGCGTTTTTACGCAACTGGCCGTGTGCCGGGTGGTTTCTTCAAGCGTGAAGGTCGTCCGTCTGAAAAAGAGACACTGACCAGCCGTTTGATCGACCGTCCAATCCGTCCGTTGTTTGCGCCAACTTACCGCAATGACACTCAGGTTATTTGTACCGTCCTAAGCCATGACCGCGAGAATGATCCGGACATCGTAGCGATGATCGGTACTTCAGCAGCCCTAACTATTTCTGGTCTGCCATTCATGGGTCCAATCGGCGCAGCGCGCGTTGGATACATCGAAGGCGAATACGTGTTGAACCCAGAAGTTAGCAACATGGAAGGCAGTGTTCTTGACCTTGTTGTTGCGGGTACACAAGAAGGCGTGTTGATGGTTGAATCTGAAGCTTCAGAGCTTTCAGAAGAAATCATGTTGGGTGCGGTGAACTTTGGTCACAAGAACTTCCAGCCGGTAATTGACCTGATCATCGAGCTTGCTGAAGAAGCTGCGAAAGACCCATGGGATATCGCTGAACTTCCGGAAGAGTATGAAGCAGCTAAAGCACGTGTGAACGAGCTTGGTGAAGCTGGCATTCGCGCTGCTTACGACATTAAGCAAAAGCAAGAGCGTACAGGCAAAGTTAACGAAGCTAAGGCAGCTGTTAAGGCAGAGATTGGCGAAGACTTTGACGCTAAGCTTGTTTCGGGCTTGTTGAAAGAGCTTGAGTCAGACATCGTTCGTACAGCGGTTTTGGAAACTGGCATTCGCATCGACGGTCGTGACACAAAGACAGTTCGTCAGATTACACCTGAAGTTGGCATTCTGCCGCAAACACACGGTTCATCACTATTCACACGTGGCGAGACACAGGCGTTGGTTACAACAACACTTGGTACAGCCGCTGACGAGCAGATGATTGATGCGATTGAAGGCGAGTACAAAGAGCGCTTCATGCTGCATTATAACTTCCCACCATTCTCGGTTGGTGAAACTGGTCGTACTGGTTCACCTGGTCGTCGTGAAATTGGTCATGGTAAGTTGGCGTGGCGCGCGGTTAACCCGTTGTTGCCGTCAAAAGCAGACTTCCCGTACACACTTCGCGTTGTGTCTGAAATTACTGAATCAAACGGTTCGTCTTCCATGGCGACAGTTTGTGGTACATCTTTGGCCCTTATGGACGCTGGTGTTCCTTTGGCAAAGCCGGTTGCGGGTATCGCGATGGGCTTGATCAAAGAAGGTGAAAAGTTCGCTGTTCTGTCTGACATCTTGGGTGACGAAGACCATTTGGGTGACATGGACTTTAAGGTTGCTGGTTCTGCTGACGGTATCACTGCCCTTCAAATGGACATCAAAATCACCTCGATCACACCAGAGATCATGGAAATTGCTTTAAACCAAGCCAAAGGCGGTCGCGAGCACATTCTTGGTGAAATGTCCCGTGCCCTAACTGGCGGTCGTGAAGAAATGTCGGCAAATGCACCACGCATTACGACCTTCAAGATCAACAAAGACAAGATCCGTGAAGTTATCGGAACTGGCGGTAAGGTTATCCGCGAGATTCAGGAAACAACTGGCGTTAAGGTCGACATTGAAGAAGACGGTACAATCAAAGTTGCTTCAACTGACAGCGATGCATCTGCACGCGCTGTTGAGTGGATCAAAGGCATTGTGGCTGAAGCTGAAATGGGCGTTATCTACAAAGGTAAGGTTGTTAAGTGCGTTGACTTCGGTGCGTTTGTTAACTTCCTTGGCTCAAAAGATGGCCTTGTGCACATTTCAGAGCTTGCTGACTACCGCGTGAAGGCGACAACCGATATCTGTAACGAAGGTGATGAAGTCTTTGTTAAGGTTATCGGTTTTGACCGCGGTAAAGTTAAGTTGTCAATGAAGGTTGTTGATCAGGAAACTGGTGAAGAAATCGTTAAAGACGACGAAGAAGCTTAAGACGACCCAGTTCCGCACTTGTTGCGGAACCTCTCTCAACGAGACCCCGTAATAAATACGGGGTTGGAACTCACATCGTTCAAACAGGAATCATGTCAGATGCAAAAAAACATCCGTATCGCACCATCAATTTTAGCCGCTGATTTTTCAAATCTGGGAGCAGAAGTTAAAGCTGTGGCGGACGCTGGCGCTGACATGATCCATTTGGACGTTATGGATGGGCATTTTGTGCCCAACATTTCTTATGGACCAGCGGTTATCAAATCGCTGCGTTCTTACACTGACATTCCTTTCGACTGTCATTTGATGATTTCACCAGTTGATCAGTTCATTCCTGACTACGCAGATGCGGGTGTCGAGATTATCACCGTACATGCAGAAGCTGGTCCACACGTTCATCGTTCGGTTCAGTTGATCAAAAGTCTTGGCCTGAAAGCGGGTGTTGCACTGAACCCGGGAACACCAGTTGAGTTCATCGAAACCTTGCTGGACGATATTGACCTGGCTTTGGTCATGACCGTTAACCCCGGTTTTGGTGGTCAGGCCTTTATTCAAAGTCAGCTTGAAAAAATCGCCATTTTGCGTGCGATGATTGACGACTACGAACACCACACAGGTCGCGGAATTGACTTGGAAGTTGATGGTGGTGTGACCAAAGACACAGCACCTTTGTGTATCCAAGCGGGTGCGGACTTGCTTGTTGCTGGCTCTGCTGTGTTCAAGGGTGGCCCTGAAACTTATGCCGCCAACATTGCAGCTTTACGCCCTTAAGCCTATAAGGCGTTTATGGATCAACCCCTTCCGACATTTGCCGAGTGCGTTTTCTTAATCAAGAAGCCATTCTATTATTTGCCTATAAGGCCTTGGCTGTTGCGTCGGGCTGCCAAACAAATTCATCTTCCCCAACAGTTTCCACCTAATCTTGAACCGGGTGACGGTCTTATTGGCGAAGCTTTGCTGGATGGCTTCTTTGAACTTGATGGCGAACGTCACGAATTTGAAAGCCGTAACTGGCGTTTTAAAAAAGCATCTAAGAACTGGCGTCAAAATCTACACGCTTTTGGTTGGCTACATCACCTGAAAGCAACTTCCAAAGATGAAGCCAGATCAGCAAGTGCAGCCATTGTTTTGGATTGGTGCGCACGGCATTCAAGCTGGCGTAAAGTTGCTTGGCACAGCCTGACAACGGCAAAACGTGTGTGCAACTGGTTGAGCCTGTTTGATTTTATCAGCTCAAAAATGACGCCGGAACAAAAGCGAACGTTTGTAACCAGCCTGTGGTCGCAAATACTTCATTTAAATTCGGCTTATCCGTTGGACCTTGTTGGTGCGGATCGTCTGACCGTCGCCAAAACACTCATATTGAGTGACTTGGCCTTTACGGGTTCAATGAACAACAGGTTTTGTGGCTGGACGCTTTTGGAACGAGAGCTAAGACGGCAGATAATGCCTGACGGTGGTTTGATTGAACGTAGCGCCAGCCAAAACTTGCAGGCACTTATAGATTTGATTGAGGTAAGGGCAGCCCTAAGAGCTTTTGATGTGGCTGTACCACCTACACTGGACCTTGCCATTCGCCTAATCGGCACGGTTGTTGAGGCGTTGAAAATGCCGGATGGGCGGTTGTCACACCATCACGCTGGTACTGTGTCGCCCCTGTTAACCCGTGCCTTGTCTTTGTCGGGTGATGTAGAAGCCAAGTTGTCATTTCCTGAAAGTGGGTTTGAGCGTTTGGAGGCCAAGCGATCTGTCTTGATAATGAACACGGGTCAGGCCGAAACACTCCATTTTAACCGTCACCTGCACGCTGCTCCCTTGGCGTTTGAATTTGCTTTGGGCAAACAAATGCTCATCGTGAATTGTGGCTCCCACCCAAATGACGATAAGTACGGCTCGATTGAAAGGACAACTGCGGCGCATTCAGGGTTGGCAATTGAGGACGTTAACGCTTTACCAATCGTTACGATGAAAGCGGGAGCAGGCCTAAGTGTGCAAAATGCTGCTAATGTTACCCCAAACGTTGTCAGGGATGTTGGACCACAACACGAAACCTTGGTGGTTAGCCACCGGCATTATGAGCGCATTGGCGGCGGCTTACACACCCGCCAGCTTCAATTGGAAGAAGATGGCGAAATGCTAATCGGGTTTGATCAGGTTTCTGCCTGTGGAAAACCTGAGATTTGCGCGCGTTTTCATTTACATCCAGACGTTTTGCCAAGAATTGCAGACCAAACCATATTCCTTCGCATGCCCACAGGGCGCCCGTGGCGGTTTGACGTTCAAGATGGTCAGGTCCACATTGAAGATTCGCTTTATTTTGACCAAGGCACTTTAAAGCCGACCAAGCAAATATTCGTAAAACGGGCTGTGAACAACGGTTCAGCGAGTATAAAATGGAGCTTGGCCAGAGAAGGCCGTGCAGCGCGCCAAACTTTGTAACAAAGACTCCTGAGCATAAATTCGCTAAAATGAAATTTAGATTTTTGTTTATAGAGTCGTACTGGCGTGACTCCGGCATTTGGTCCGGCAACAGTGGAAATCTGAATGTCGGGATTGAGAAAAACAACCAGCTAAATGTCTGATTTGGAGTCGTCCCGCAGAAAAAGAATAGAGTCTCGCATTGGTGTCCCAAAAACCCGCACCTTACCGGCGACACTCAAAGTTAAAGTCTTATAAATTCCAGCTAAGTCTTTGAAATTTAAAAAACAAGCTTTTTTATCCACAGCCGCTGTGGTGTTTAATCAATCAACAGCGGTTCGGGTGCGCTTATTCACCGGAAATAAAATTTGGTTAAGCGGTTAAGGTCGAATCCACCAGTGATAAATGAGTCTAACATAAAAGCGAATACGGGTGCAGGCGCACTGAACACTGAGGTGGCCACTGAACTCGTTACAGAGCTGGCCACTGATAAGTGGGCGGGCAATGAAGCAGTGTCCGGTTTAGCGGAAGAGAAAAACTGGAATTTGTTGCGTGACAGCTTACGCAAGGCTTTGGGCGAAAGTGACTTTCGGTCTTGGTTGCACCCTTTGTATTTGTTTGCATGTGATAGTGATCGTGTCACATTGGCGGCACCAAGCCGCTTTGTAAGGGACTGGGTACAATCTAACTATCTGGAAACACTCCTTAAAAGCTGGCGTGACCTTAACGGCCAAATCTTACTGGTCGAAGTTGTGGTACGGGCACCCCGCCTGAAGCAAAGTCCCTTGGGTAAAGGGCAGTCGTCCGTCGCTTCTACCTTAGCATCTAGTACACCTGACAAGCAGGTAACGGACAAACCCAACCCTGCTCAAGACTTAAGCATTGACCGTATATCAAGCCCGCTTGATCCAACTTACACCTTGAATTCATTCGTCGTGGCCCCGCCAAACGAATTGGCGGTTGCGGCTGTAAAACGCGTGGTAGAATCAGACGGTCCGACATTTAATCCGCTGGTAATTTACGGCGGTGTTGGTTTGGGTAAAACGCACCTTTTACAGGCTTTGGCTTGGGGCATTCGTGAAAAACAGCCCAACAAACGTGTGGGTTACATCTCAGCTGAGAAATTTCTGTATTCGTTTGTGCGCGCCATTCGCAGCAAGGCGACCGAGCACTTCAAAAACGCTATTCGTGATCTGGATGTCTTGTTGATTGATGACATGCAGTACATTTCTTCCGGTGAGGCAACACAGGAAGAGTTTGTTCAAACCTTTAACGCTTTGTTTGACCGTAACCGTCAGGTTGTTGTCGCGGTCAACCGACCACCATCTCAGCTCGAACAGCTTGATGAGCGTCTGCGCTCCCGACTTATGGGTGGTTTGGCGATTGACCTTCAGCCAACGACTGAAAGTTTGCGTCTTTCGGTCTTGAAACAAAAATCTGGCGTTGCAGCCGGATTGATCTCTGACGAGGTTTTGTCTTTCGTTGCCGCGAAGATAAATTCGAACATTCGTGAGCTTGAAGGCGCGTTGAACAGGTTGATTGCGCATGCGACTTTGATGAACCAACCCGTTTCGCTGGAGCTTGCTCAGTCTGTTTTGCGAGACCTGTTGTCTGCACATGAACGACGCATAAACATTGATGAAATTCAAAAACGTGTGTCAAAGTACTTTGAAATCCGCCAGTCAGATTTATTGTCTCAACGTCGGGCACGTCAGGTTGCCAGACCAAGGCAGATTGCCATGTATCTGGCAAAACACTTGACCAGTAGATCGTTACCGGAAATTGGTCGCAGCTTTGGTGGTCGTGACCATACAACGGTGATGCATGCCATAAAGCGCATTGAGGCCTTAAGTAATGAAGATCCGCAGGTTGGGGAAGATCTGGCTCAATTGAAATTGGAATTGGGTGCTTAAGGTTCTAACCAACGTGCAGTCCCCTCTACCAACCTGTTAAAAGCCATGCTATAAAGCGGCATAACTTGACTTTAAAAGTAGTAAATCGAATGAATCTAACCGTCGAACGCTCCATTCTGCTAAAAGCTCTGAACCACGTCCAATCCGTTGTTGAACGTCGGAACACAATTCCTATTCTTTCCAACGTGTTGCTGGAAGCTCAAGGGCAGTCCATGTGGCTCACAGCGACGGACATGGACATTTCGATCGTTGAAACAGCACCTGCTGATGTGTCTCAGGAAGGCTCCGTAACGGTTGGTGCACACACCTTGTACGAGATTGTTCGTAAATTGCCAGATGGCGCGCAAGTTCACATAAGCATGGCCGA
>JBMYWL010000068.1:0-8191 GCA_049607365.1 Alphaproteobacteria bacterium
CGATGCTGCGACAGCACAGGTTGTTGAAAGACTTTCAGCTGCTTCAACTGAAATTAAGACAAACGACGAAGTTGCTCAGGTTGGCACAATCTCAGCTAACGGCGACACAGAAGTTGGTCAGATGATCGCAGACGCGATGGCTAAAGTTGGCAACAACGGCGTTATCTCTGTTGAAGAAGCAAAGTCACTAACAACTGAGCTTGAAGTTGTTGAAGGCATGCAGTTCGACCGTGGATACCTTTCTCCATACTTCGTAACCAATTCTGAAAAGATGGTTGCTGATTTGGAGAACCCATACATTCTTCTTCACGAAAAGAAGTTGTCTAACCTACAGGCAATGTTGCCGATCCTAGAAGCTGTTGTTCAGTCTTCACGTCCACTGCTTATCATTGCAGAAGACATCGAAGGCGAAGCGCTAGCAACTTTGGTTGTTAACCGTCTACGTGGCGGCCTTAAGGTTGCAGCTGTTAAGGCACCTGGTTTTGGTGATCGTCGCAAAGCAATGCTTGAAGACATCGCGATCCTAACTGGTGGTTCTGTTGTTTCTGAAGACATCGGCATTAAGCTTGAAAGCGTTACGCTTGAAATGCTTGGTACTGCGAAGAAAGTTTCTATCACTAAAGAAGAAACTGTTATCGTTGACGGTGCTGGAAGCGCTGAAGACATCGCTGGCCGTTGCGCACAAATCACTGCACAAGCTGAAGAGACTTCTTCAGACTACGACCGCGAGAAGCTACAAGAGCGTTTAGCTAAGCTTTCTGGTGGTGTTGCTGTTATCCGCGTTGGTGGTGCAACTGAAGTTGAAGTTAAAGAGCGTAAAGACCGTGTTGAAGATGCTATGAATGCAACACGTGCTGCTGTTGAAGAAGGCATCGTCCCTGGTGGCGGAACTGCACTTCTTAACGCAACGAAAGATCTTGACGTTTCTGGCATTTCTAACGCTGACCAGAAGATTGGTTTTGAAATCGTACGTCGTGCGCTTCAGGCACCAATCCGCCAGATCTCTGAGAACGCTGGTGTTGAAGGCTCAATCGTTGTTGGTAAGTTGATGGAAAGCTCTGAAGCTAACCTTGGTTTCGATGCTCAAACAGAGACATACGTAAACATGGTTGAAGCTGGCATTATCGACCCAACTAAGGTTTGTCGTACAGCCCTACAAAACGCAGCTTCTGTTGCGGCCCTATTGATCACAACCGAAGCTATGGTTGCTGACAAGCCTGCTGACTCTGCACCTGCAGGTGGCGGCATGCCGGATATGGGTGGCATGGGCGGAATGGGTGGAATGGGCGGCATGATGTAGGGTTAACCCCTTCATAAGCCGTTTCACTTCGACCTTTTCGACTTGAAACCAGACTAAAAGAAAACCGCGTCAGCATATTATTGTTGGTGCGGTTTTTTTTGTTGCTCACTCACATGGTTTTACTATTTATATAAAATATGAGAGAAGTGATGATCCCTGTTGAACTGGTTTATGTGCCAGTAAAGCGCAAGTCCGACTTGGTGGCGGACGAAATTGAAAAACTGGCTGAATCCATTCTGGAAAACGGCCTGCAGCTGCCTATATCCGTACGTGCGGACAAAGCCAGAAAGCGATTCGTGCTGGTGCAAGGTTTGAAGCGGCTTGAGGCGACAAAAATGCTGGGTGATGAAGAAATACGCTGCGTGATTGTGGAGCCGCGGCAACACTAAGCCCAAGACTTGGTAGGGGTGTGAACTAAGGGTCACATTTTCACCCTTCCTGTGCTTTATCAACCACATCATGACGAGCAGAATTTCCAAATTTGGTTTTAACACCTTTTTAATCAAGACCAGCAAGTGGCTGTTCTTGGGTTTGGGCCTGTCCGCGATGATGGTTACGTTGGTGTGGCCATATGTCGGGGATGTTGCAACCCGTGGGGATGTTATCCAAGTGACCAAAGCGTCCGGCATTGACGCCAATTCTGCTTTAACCATGGTTAACACGCAAATTCTGGGTCGTGATCGTGAACAACGCTTGGTGGAGATTAACGCGAAGCAAGCACGACCGTCTGACACAAATTTCACACAAGTCGGCTTGGACAATCCCAATGCGCAAATTGACCTGGGTGATGGAGAATCGCTGGCGGTTAAGTCATCTGGTGGCACTTTTGACCGTGACACCAACGAACTTAAGCTGGAAGGCGACGTCGTCCTGAGCAGCTCGGGCGGATACGACATAAAAACACAGGAAGCCAAGGTTTCCTTGACCGAAAACAGTTTTGAGACAAACACAGCTGTGTCTGGCGTTGGTCCGACCGGAACGTTACAAGCCGAAGGCATGGCGGTGGATCAAGAAACCGGCAAAGTGGTGCTTAAAGGCAAATCTAAACTGGTGTTTGATGTCAAAGCGATTAAGCAACAAGGTGCTAAAAGCACAAGCAACAACCAGACAAATACACCGTCAAATGACTTTGACTTGGGCCAAATGGAGCTAAGCCAGTGACTTATTTTGTAGATGCATTGGCGCGTAATTTATTCAAATTTTGTATCACAGGTTTCATGCTTGGGTGTGTCGCAGGGACCAGCATGGCTCAGGAAGTTTTGGATAGTTTGGGTGGAAGTGATGAGCCCGTATCCATTTCTGCTGAAAACGGCATCGAGTGGGACCAAGCTGCCAAAACTTATTCAGCCAAGGGCAATGTGCAGGCGTCACAAGGTGACTTCTTCGTATCTTCGGATGTGTTGAAGGCTTTGTATTCAGAAGTTAAAGACGGCAACCCCGACGTTCACACAATCAACGCAAGCGGTAACATATACGCAAGCTTTGGCACAAACGAGCTTGTGGGTTCCAATCTGGAATATAAGGTCAAACAACAGTTTGCGACCGTGACAGGCACCAACATTTTACTTCAGTCGGATCAGGGAAACTTGTCGGCAAACCAGAAATTGATTTATGACGGCGTGGGCTTGCGAGCCGAAGCCATAGGGTCTCCGCAAATTAGCCAAGGCACCAACATTGTGTCGGCTGACTACATCGTTGCGTTCTTTTTGCCGAAATCTAGCGCAAACGCGCAAGGCGGTACAGGTGGTACGGGCGGTCTTCGTCAAGTCGAAGCAAACGGTGGCGTGTTCATCACCAATGGTAGTGCTGTTTGCAGGGGTGAACAGGCATCTTATGATGTTGTGAACGAGCGTGCGGTATTATCGGGTAATGTTAGTTGCAGTCAGTGTAAAAACCAGTTGGTTGGGGATCATGCCGAATTTGATATGAAGCTTGGTCAAGCGCGGGTTGAATCTCGAAAAATTACGGGTGGAAATGGTCGAACATTCTTGCTGATTGACCCGAAAACACCACGCGATGGAAGATGTTAGGACTTTCATGGCTTTGTCACCTTTTAGCAAACCTAAGCTCCCCAAAAAGCAATCCGAAACATCACCAAGCTTAGAGAAGCTTCAAGATCCACAAAATTTGAGCCAAATCGAACCAATTACTGGTTCGGATGCCGTTGAGAGCCCGCCCGCATTGGCCAAACCAGGTTGGTTTGCTTATCGCCCACCGCATCGACCTTCACAATCGTCGCAAGAGACAGCCGAACACGTAGATCAACCAGAACCAGAACCAGAAACAAGGACTGACGCTGAGGAGGACTTTCATCCACCTGAAGATTTTGAAGCCTTAAAAAATGCGCCTTCCTTAACAGATTTGGAAGAAGGCGAGCGAATTCCGGACCCTTCCTTAAGCTCCTTGTCAGACTTGGAGCCTGATGAGAACAAACTTGTTGCACGCGGTGTTGCCAAATCTTTCGGGAAGCGGAAAATTCTGCGAGATGTTGGTTTGGCTGTGGAGCGGGGTAAAGTTGTGGGCCTGTTGGGTCCCAATGGCGCGGGTAAAACCACAAGCTTTTATATTGTCTGTGGCTTGCTGAAACCGGATGCTGGTCAGGTTTTTATCGACGGTCGTGACATAACGAAACTTCCCGTTTACAGACGCGCCAGACTGGGACTTGGCTACCTGCCGCAAGAAGCATCAATTTTCCGCGGGTTGAACGTTGAACAAAACATCATGTCTGTTTTGGAAACCACGTATAAGAAAAAACAAAATCGTGAAGATCGATTGGAAGAGCTTTTAACCGATTTTTCCATTCATCATATTCGGAAGTCACCCGCGCTCGCTTTGTCTGGTGGTGAGCGTCGACGCGTTGAAATTGCACGCGCATTAGCTGCAAACCCATCGTATATACTACTAGATGAGCCGTTTGCTGGCGTAGATCCAATAGCTGTAGGTGACATTAGGAATCTGGTGTCACAACTTAAAAACCGTGGTATAGGCATACTCATAACGGACCACAATGTGCGTGACACGCTTACTGTCGTTGATGAAGCTTACATCATTTTTGACGGGCAAGTGCTAAAGCACGGCACACCATCTGAAATTGTTGCAGATGAACGGGTTCGGCAGGTTTATTTAGGCGACCATTTCAGCCTATAGATTGTATTTGATTTGTTTTTTAGCTAAAATCGATTGAAGATTTGCGCTGGTAAACACATTTAGAGAAGCCTTTTTGATCGTATGGCGGTTGGACAAAAGTTAAATCTGACGCAAAGCCAGTCTCTGGTGATGACGCCACAGTTGCAACAAGCGATTAAGCTGTTGCAGTTGTCGAATGTCGAGTTGGCGCGTTATATTGAACAAGAGTTAGAGCGCAACCCCATGTTGGAGCGTGACGACAACCAGTCTGAAAACCCGATGAGTTTTACAACTGGTGGCATCGTTGCCCAAGCTGAACCAGCTACGGTGGATTTCACTAAGCCAACCTCTGAACAAAATACCTCTTTAGATAAAAGCGAAACAAGCAGCTCAGACAGCGCCAGCCGCGATGAACAGGCAAGTAATGCCTCTACCCAAGATGGCCCAGACTACAGTGAAGACTGGAGCGGTGGAAACGCTGACGACATCGACATTGGAAGCTCACCAGCGTTTGAAAGTTGGGGCAATGGCGGCAGCGGTAGTTTTGACGGCGAATATGACTTCGAATCAAACCTTGTTTCAAAAGAAAGTCTGCGCGACCACATAACATCCCAAATAAACATTGAGTTCAGTGAGGCAATAGATCGTGTCATCGCCCTACAGCTTATGGATATGGTTGACGAGTCTGGCTATCTACAAGGCGATCTGAACCGTTTGGTGGACACGTTGGGTTGCACAATGGACCAGGTGGACGATGTCTTAAGCGGCATGCAGACCTTTGACCCAGCGGGCATTTTTGCGCGTGACCTGAAAGAATGTTTGAAAATTCAGTTATTGGACTCTGGCAGGTACGATGCTGTGTTTGCCAAAATTCTCGATAACTTGTTGTTGGTTGGTCAGGGTGACTGGGCGAAATTACAACGCATGACCGAGCTGAATGAAGATCAACTGAAAGTCTACCTTCAGGAAATTAAGTCACTTCAGCCAAAACCAGCTTTAGAATATGAAGCCATTTCAGCTCAATCTATCACACCAGATGTTTTGTTGCGTCCTGCCCAAGCGGGCGGTTGGATCGTTGAGCTTAATCAGGCCAATTTACCACGGGTGTTGGTAAACAATTCCTATGTTTCGCGTATTTCCAAAGTGCAAATGCGTGAAGATGATCGAACATTTGTGGTGGACCAGCTCCAATCGGCCAATTGGTTGGTCAAAGCGTTACACCAACGCGCAACCACAATTTTGAAAGTTGCAACAGCGATTGTTCAGGTACAGGAAGATTTTTTCAGTCGTGGTGTTCAGCATATGCGCCCCTTGGTTCTGCGTGAAATTGCGGATCGTGTAGGTATTCATGAATCCACGGTTAGTCGTGTTACCAACAGCAAATTCATTCAAACCCAACGTGGTATGTATGAGCTGAAGTATTTCTTTAACGCCGCGATTTCCGGCGCAGACGGTGAAAATTCACACTCTTCTGAGTCTGTTCGTGACATGATCAAAAAAATGATCTCGGCTGAACAGAAGAACAAAATTTTGTCTGACGATACAATCGTGAAGAACCTGCACGAGCAGGGCGTTGAGATCGCACGTCGTACGGTTGCCAAGTACCGCGAATCTATGCGCATACCTTCGTCTGTACAAAGACGTCGCGAGAAAGCCCTGACTTAAGGTTAAGGTTTCAGGTCACAAAAACCTCGTTGTAAAGACGGTTGTGTTTTTGCGTCAAAAAATTAATTTCAGCCCTTATTTCACTAGAACGCATACCTACATTGTGTTAACGTTCTAGCTATATTCTAACTCTCCCAGCTTCGTTTCGTCTGAGCCTAAGGGGTGTGTGGGATATGTGGCGTGTGCTGCATTGTTTGGCAGTCACAAGGAAGTGAAGCCCATTTAAAAAAGGGCATTCAAACCCATTTAATAGATAAGGAACTAAAACCGGCACAGACCTAGAAAGAAACCCCAACGACTATTCAAGACTTATCATAAACGAACGGAGAATTTTTATGAAACTAGACATCCGCGGAAGACATGTGGAAATGAGTGCAGCCCTAGAAGAAAGGGTTGAAACACGTTTAAATGATATTTTTGAAAAGTACTTTGGAGACGCAATTACTGCGAATGTGGTTTTTTCAAAAGATGGTCCTTTGTTTCATGCACAGGTAGCCAGTCATGTCGGTCGCGGAATTGAAATGGATGCTGAAGCCAACGCTGGTGACGCCTACACAGCATTTGATGAAGCAGCAGAGAAGTTGGCCAAGCGTTTACGGCGGCATAAACGTAAAATAAGAAACCACAAAGTTGATGAAAGTGACATGGCACTAAGGGCTGCATCATATGTACTTGCAGCGCCGAGTGAAGACACGCCTTTGGATGATGACAGTGACGTTATTACCAGCCCCTTGCTTATCGCGGAAAATCAGACCTCAATCAAACGTTTGACGGTCAGTCAGGCCGTGATGCATTTGGACTTGGAAGAATCGTCAGCTCTTATGTTTCACAACATTTCAAATGACAGCATCAACATGGTATATCGACGTGCAGACGGCAACATTGGCTGGGTCGATTCAGGATCAATTGAAGCTTAGGGCTTTGAGTTCAAAAAATGTTAACCGACCGCCTGTTTGATGCAGTTTGGTAACACATTGTAAAAAGAGAGCTGTTTGAGCCGCATATCAGAGCAAGCTCAAACAGCTCAAGTAAGCAAAATTACGCGTTGACGGACTATGGCCCTTGAAGTCATAAGGAACTCCTTGGGTCGTGAAGCGATTGTGGTGGAATTAAGTAATATTGATTCTATTCCTGTGCAAATGATCGCAAGAAATTTGATAAACAACGCTGTAGCTTAGATGCAACTCACAGATATATTATCGATAGACGGCATTTCACTAGACGTGGATTGCAAATCGAAAAAGCAACTTTTCCAACATTTGTCTTCTGTAGCAGAAGCAAGTGGCGGCATTGATAAATCCGTCGTATTCGAAGCGATTAGTGAGCGCGAAAAACTGGGCTGTACGGACCTTGGTTCCGGCGTTGCTATTCCCCATGGCAAAATTTGTGACGTTGAGACTTGTCAGCTAATATTCACACGTTTATCCACGCCAATTGATTTTGAAGCGGACGAGCCTGTTCAGCTTGTGTTTTGCTTGTTGGGCTGCGAGAACGCCAAGATTGAACCAGTGAAAATTGTCTCTCGTATTTCCAGATTGGTCGCAGATCCTGTATTCCGCAGTGAACTTCTAAGTGCAACTTCAGCAGAAGAAGTGTTTGGAATAATTACGAACGAGCGTTTGCTGCAAGCAGCTTAGATCTTTAGCTAAGTTCGAACTTTAATTATTTTCTGCGTGAATTTTTAGTGCAGAAGCAATGTCTCTTATATCTGTAGATCGCTTTATGCGCCGTGGACCTGCATAAGCCATATATTCCCGTCCTTTGCCAGATGGCCCTGCTTGTTTAGACACCATGAAGATTGGTGCCTCTTTGGCGTGCTTATAAACCGAAAACAAAGCCTGTCCTTGTAGTTGGTCCAAAGCATAATCACGCCAAACACTTTGAGCGACCATTTGGCTGTACAGCCCCATGAGAGTCATAAGTTCCTCTCGGTCGAAGAAAATTGGCTTCTTAACTTTGTAAGCATTACCGGTCACCTTAACAGCAGCGTAGGCCTGACTTTGCTTGTTTTTTGACTTCAAATTTGAAGATTCGTAATCTGAAATTTTAAGAATTTGTGCCAAAGAATATCCTTATATTTTAGAATTAGGCCGATGACCT
>JBMYWL010000069.1:0-8183 GCA_049607365.1 Alphaproteobacteria bacterium
GATGAGGACGGCTACATCCATGTCATGGCGCGCACGGACGATGTTATCAACACGGCGGGGCATCGCCTGTCGACGGGTCAAATGGAAGAGATTTTATCTGACCATAAAGACGTGGCTGAAGCGGCCGTTTTGGGTGTTAAAGACCAACTTAAGGGCCAGTTACCGCTGGGTTTGGTGGTCTTGAACGCAGGTGTTGACCGCCCGAATGCAGATGTTTGCGCCGAGTTGATACAAATGGTGCGCAACACACTTGGCCCTGTGGCGGCTTTCAAGCTCGTGACCGTTGTAAAACGTTTGCCAAAAACACGCTCCGGTAAAATATTACGCGGCACCATTCGGTCAATCGCAGACTGTGAAGCATGGAAAATGCCGGCCACAATAGATGATCCAACAATTTTGGATGAAATTACTGAAAACTTGAAGGAATTGGGTTACGCATAGGTCTGACAAGATAATCCCTGATTGATCCAAGACCAAAATTGTGACCGAACCCGAAAAAAACACAGCTGAAACCACATCTAAAACTCCTCTCAAAATTCCGGCAAAAACAACGCCGGCGATGGAGCAGTATTTCCGTATAAAAGACGACAATCCGGATTGTTTGTTGTTTTTCCGTATGGGTGATTTTTACGAATTGTTTTTTGAAGACGCCGTGGTTGCAGCGGCGGCTTTGAACATAACCCTGACCAAGCGCGGTAAACAGGAAGGCGATGACATTCCCATGTGCGGGGTGCCTTTCCACGCGGCTGATATATACTTGGCGCGTCTTATTCGTCAGGGTTTCCGTGTTGCCATTTGTGACCAGATGGAAAGCCCGGCAGAGGCCAAAAAACGCGGATACAAATCCGTTGTTAAGCGCGATGTCGTGCGCATCGTCACACCCGGTACTTTAACCGAAGACAATCTGCTGGCACCGGAAGCCAACAATTATCTGGCGGCGGTTGCGACCGTGAATGCCAAGCTTGGTTGCGCGTGGATCGACCTGTCAACGGGTGCGTTCTCGGTCAAGTTGCTTGAACCCCAATTGCTGGAAGAAACGCTCAGCCGTTTGAACCCCAAAGAAATTATTGCGCCAGATACGTCTATTGCGGAGCTTGGTTTGAACGACTGGGGCAGGGTCGTGACCCCGCAACCGTCGGGAAGGTTTGACTCTCGATCTGCCGAGAAGCGGTTGCTTGAAACCTTCAAGCTTGCAAGCTTGGACAGTTTGGGTGACTTCGACCGAGCAGAGGTTGCAGCCGCTGGTGCCATTCTGGCTTATTTGGAACTGACCCAAAAAACCGAAGTGCCGAACCTGCGCAGCTTGACCCAAGAGCGTGACGGCAAAATTATGGGCATTGACGCCGCGACGCGTCGAAATCTGGAACTGGTGATTGGCCCTGAAAATTCACGTAAAGGCAGCTTGCTGGCGTGCATCGACAAAACCGTGTCAGCCCCTGGTGCGCGTGAACTGTCAGCACGTGTGGCAGCGCCGTTGGTGGACTGTAACCTTATTCGCCAAAGGCAAGACCAAGTCCGCACCTTTGTTGAGCGCGACCACATGCGCGAAGACTTGCGCAGCCTTTTAAAACAAGCGCCAGATCTGGACCGTGCAGTTCAGCGTTTGCTGCTTGACCGTGGCGGGCCGCGTGACCTTCAGGCTGTCAAAATAGGCCTTGGGCTTAGCGATGAAATTCGCACCATGGTCATGGCAAAACCTGAAGAGCAAGACAATCAGGTGCTGACAGATTTAATCGCGGGGTTGAAACACTCCGGTCATTGTCAAATGGCGCTGGAAGCGGCCCTTCAAGATGAACTGCCTTTGCTGGCGCGTGACGGCAACTTGATAAAAACGGGCTACACGGCTGAGCTTGACGAGCTTCGGGTACTGCGCGATGAAGGCCGTCGGTTGATCGCCAATTTGCAGGCTGATTACGAAAAAGAAACAGGTGTTTCAGGCCTGAAAATTAAGCACAACAAGGTGCTGGGTTACTTTGTCGAGGTTAAGGCCCAGCACGCGGACATGGTGCCGTCTGGTGTCAGTGACAAGTTCATCCACCGTCAGACCATGTCGAACATGGTGCGTTACGCCACAACCGAATTGGCCGACTTGGAACGCAAAATAACCAGTGCTGGCGACCGCGCCTTAACGCTGGAGCTGGAGTTGTTTGAAAAGCTGCGCTTGCAGGTGCTGGATGACTTGGCGAACCTGACCACAATCGCCAATGCCCTTGCGGTGTTGGATGTAACAACGGCTATGGCGGATTTGGCGCTGGAGCGTGACTGGTGTTGCCCAGTGGTGGAGCAGGGCACGCACTTCAACGTGGTGGGTGGTCGTCACCCCGTGGTCGAGCAAGCGGTCAGAAGTGATGGGCAATCCTTTGTTGCCAACGCCTGCACGCTGGATGAAAAAGACCGTCTGTGGCTTTTAACCGGTCCGAACATGGCGGGTAAATCCACCTTTTTGCGTCAAAACGCACTGATCGGCATTTTGGCTCACATCGGTGCTTACGTGCCAGCTGACTCTGCGGAAATCGGCTTGATCGACCGTGTGTTCAGCCGTGTTGGTGCGGCAGATGACCTTGCGCGTGGGCGTTCCACCTTCATGGTAGAAATGGTTGAAACCGCGACCATCTTGGCCCAGTCGACCGCGCATTCTCTGGTTATACTGGATGAAATTGGCCGTGGAACATCAACATTTGACGGCCTGTCAATCGCGTGGGCAACGGTCGAACAATTGCACGAGGTCAACAAATGCAGAACCTTGTTCGCCACCCATTACCACGAACTGACCGAGCTTAAAAACATGTTGCCGGCCTTGTCCTGTCACTCGATGAAAGTGAAGGAATGGCAAGACGACATCATTTTCCTTCATGAAGTTGGGGCAGGGGCAGCCAACCGCTCCTACGGAATTCACGTGGCAAAGCTTGCGGGTTTACCACAAACCGTTGTCGCACGTGCCATGGACATTTTGGCTGTGTTAGAAAAAGAGCCGGACGCAAACTCTGCTGAGGTTTCAGACTCTAAATCACGCCTGAGCGCCTTGGGGGACTTACCCTTGTTTTCACCTGAAACCCTCAGCAAGACGCAAAGTAAGTCTTTTACCCCGACCGTGAAACCATCAGTTGTTGAAGAAGAATTGCGCAACCTTAACCCTGACAGCTTAAGCCCGCGCGATGCCTTGGAAATTTTGTACAAGCTAAAAGAACAAGCCCATGATGGCTAAGTCTGGCGGCATGTCGCTTAATCTGGCCGATGACCGCTTGGCACTTGTCAACTCGATTAAAATTGCGCGTGGTGTGGCTTTGGACCAAGCCAAAGACAAGTTGGTGGAATCTGGACAGAACGGCCAAAAAGCGGGTCGGCACTTGTCCAACAAGGTTGACGAAATTCTGGGGCAAATTTTCGCCCATTGTTGCAACAACACGAACATAAATGCGAACAGCTTGGCGCTTGTCGCCGTTGGTGGGTATGGCCGTCGACAGTTGGCACCGGGGTCAGACATTGACCTGTTGTTTCTGATCCCCGAAAAGCCTGACGCGCAAATTGACGCGACCATAGAGATGGTTTTGTATTTGTTGTGGGATTCCGGCTTTAAGGTTGGCCAATCTACCCGCTCGGTCAGCGAGTGTGTTGTTCAGGCAAAGGCAGATGTCACAATCAGCACGACCTTGCTTGAGTCCCGCTTGTTGGCGGGGAACCTGAAACTGTTCAACCAGCTGCAAGCCCGTTACAAAAGCCAAATTTTGGCGAAAGAAAAAAAGACCTTTCTTGACGGTAAACTGGCCGAGCGACAACGCCGTCACAACCAAGCTGGTGCCAGCCGTTTTGCCTTGGAACCCAACATTAAGGAAGGCATCGGCGGGCTTAGGGATTTGCAAACTCTGTACTGGATTTTGAAGTTTCTGCGTGGTGAAATTTTGAACTCCAGCGAGGAACGTGAACGTTTTCAGACAGACTTGCAAAAGGACCGTGTGTTCTCAAAATCTCAAGCTCAGTCGTTTATTAAGGCTGAGCGGTTTTTGTGGGCACTGCGGTTTCATTTACATGACCTTGCAGGACGCGCGGAAGAGCGCCTGACGTTCGACTTTCAACCAGATGTTGCCGCCCGAATGGGTTACATAGACCGGTCTGGTCAGCGCGCGGTCGAACGCTTCATGAGTCACTATTTCGCCATCGCCAAGTCCGTTGGCAGCTTGACAGACATCGTGCTGACATCGGTCGAGCGTGATTATGAAACCAAGCGCAGGTTTCGGTTACCGCGATACTTGCAACGGCAAGAGCTTGTGGAAGGTTTTGTGGTCAAAGACAAGCGTGTTGCTGTTGAAAGCCGGAAGGCCTTGCGCGATGCGCCAATCGACATACTGCGCATTTTTGCGGTCGCACAGCGTCACCGCATGGAAATTGACCCCGTCAGCTTGCGTGTTGTGACCCAAAGCCTTGGGTTGATTAACCGCGATTTCATGAACGACCCTGCCGCCAACAGATTGTTCGTCGAAATGTTGACCAGCCGTAAAGACCCCGGCCAAACTTTGCGCCGCTTGAATGATGCAGGTGTTCTGGGGCGGTTCATTCCGGACTTCGGGCGCATCGTCGGCATGATGCAGTTTGACCGCTACCATCACTTCACTGTCGATGAACACACCCTGTTTGCAATCGACAATCTGTGGCATTTGGAGCAGGGGACAATCGCTGCTGAAACGCCTTTATCGACCGAGTTCATGGGCAAAATACGCTCGCGAACGGTTTTGTACGTCGCGGTGTTTTTGCACGATATTGCCAAGGGACGGAACGGTCCGCATGAGCTGTTGGGCGCGGAAGTCGCCTTGCGTTTGTGTCCACGGTTTGGGTTGGACGAACAGCAAACCGAAATGGTGTCATGGTTGGTGAAGTACCACCTTCACTTGTCGAACGTCATTTTGAAGCGCGATATCGACGACCCGCAAACGGTCAAGGATTATGCCGAGCACGTCGAGTCAATCGAGTATGCCAGATGCTTGCACATCCTGACATCAGCGGATATTCGCGCCGTGGGGCCTGGCACATGGAACAGCTGGAAAGCCAGTATGATGCGCCACATGTACGCCCAGACATCAGAGTACCTACGTGGGGATTTGATGACGGAAGGCAGACAAGTTCGCATTAAGGCAGTTCAGGAACAGGTGCTGGAGGCTTTGGGCGGTACCACGCCGGAATTAAAGCAGTTCATAAACCGCTTTCCACGTTCGTATTGGTTAAGCCACGCGACCTATGATCTGGTGCGGCAAATTCCAATTCTGCGACAAGCCGACGCGGAAGAGCAACAGCTGATTGTCGACGTGGAATTACCTAGTCTGTCAACGGACGATTCACAAAATGTTTCACGTGAAACAAATGCGTTAGAAAATGTTGATTTGGACCCGCAAAGGTTGCGGGACGATTTGCGGTTGCTGGTGTATTTGGACGACCACTATGGCATATTCACACGTGTCGCGGGGGCAATTGCCTTGTCGGGCGGTAGCATTGAAGACGCAAAAATTCACACGCTAAAACATGGTCGGGCTTTACAGGTCTACACCATAAAAGCAGCACAGGCCGATGCATCCACTTTGCAGGCCTTGGCCCAAAAACTACAGCGTAATTTGCCACTGGTGCTGGAAGGGCGCATGTTGATTGCGGACGAGTTGGGGAAACGTGCGAACCGAAACCCCAAACGGCTTCAGGTGTTTGAAAGACCGGCCCAAGCTTTCGTTGATAACAATGCAGCTGAAAGACACACGGTCATAGAAGTCAGCGGCAATGACAAGCTTGGCTCGCTCTACTGGATCACCAAAGCCTTGTCTGACCAGAACCTGCAAATTCACACGGCAAAGGTCGCCCCCTTGGGTGTAAGGTTTGTTGATGTGTTTTATGTGCAAGATCTCATCGGTCAGAAAATCCGCAGTGCGGAACGCATTGAGCAGATCAAAAAATCCATACTGAAGAACCTTAAAGACCTAAGCTGAAAGTTGAGTTAAATGAAATTATTTATCGCGAACAAAAACTACTCATCTTGGTCGTTTAGACCTTGGCTTGCCCTGAAGGTAAAGCAGGTCGAATTCGAAGAAGACTTTCAACGTTTTGACGATGAAAACCAGAACCCGCATTTCAAAGAGTTCTCCCCCGCAGGGAAAGTGCCGACTTTAAAAGACGAGGACCTTTACGTTTGGGACTCGCTTGCAATTCTTGAGTATTTGGCGGACCTTCACCCCGACAAGGGCTTTTGGCCAACAGATGTAAAACAACGTGCCCACGCCCGTGCCATATCCAACGAAATGCACAGTGGGTTCTCGGGGCTTAGATCAGAATGCCCCATGAACATGCGACGTCCGGTTGAAACCTTGTCCAAGTCGGATGCGGTTGTGAAAGACGTGGAGCGTATCGAGGCTATTTGGTCCTCGTGCTTGGCAGAGTCAGGCGGTCCGTTTTTGTTTGGAGAGTTTTCCAACGCAGATGCCATGTTCGCCCCTGTTGTCAGTCGCATTAAAACCTACACACTTAGCACAAGCGCTGTTGTTCAAGCCTATACAGCGGCCATGACATCTCTGCCCGCGTGGCAGGAGTGGGAAGCCGCAGCCCTTGAAGAGCCGTGGATTGTCGAAAACGACGAGATTTAAGAGGTGTTAAGGTCACTTTTTACGGTTTCGGGTTGGACAGGCATTTCCAGAATTCTGGGGTTCCTGCGAGATGTTCTGATGGCGGCTGTCATTGGTACGGGGCCAATTGCCGAAGCGTTTTTTGTGGCCTTTCGTTTGCCCAACATGTTTCGGCGTATTTTTGCCGAAGGTGCCTATGCAGCGGCATTCGTGCCCTTGTTTTCGCAAGAGCTTAAACAGTCAAAACTTGAGGCACGTGACTTTGCCAACAACGCCATGGCGTGGCTTATTCTTGTGTTGTTGGTTTTGGGCGGCCTTGCGCTAGTTTTTATGCCGCAACTGGTGGATTTGCTGGCGGGTGGTTTCAGGGCGGACGCTGAGAAATTCACCCTGACCGTGGCTTTGGCGCGCATATGTTTTGCCTACCTTTTGTTCATGGCCTTAACGGCTCACATCTCCAGCGTTTTAAACGCCTTTGGTCGTTTTGCCGCAGCGGCGGCGGCACCCGTATTGCTGAATGTGTTTTTCATCTGCGCTTTGTTGGCGATTGTGCCCTTTGTTTCGGACACAGGTCATGTGCTTGCATGGGCCGCGGCCTTGGCTGGTGTGGCACAGGTCGTTCTTGTCTGGTGGGCCGCAAAACGCGCGGGTTTTGACATAAAGCTTGTTGTACCACGCGCCACCAAGGGCATGGGCAACCTTTTAAAGCTGATGGTGCCGGGAACAATTTCGGCTGGTGTTCAACAAATAAACCTGTTGGTTGGAACACGGCTTGTTTCGTCCCTGACCGGTGCTGTGGCGTTTTTGTCTTACGCTGACCGCGTGTATCAACTGCCTTTGGGGCTCATCGGCATTGGCCTTAGCATCGTTTTGCTGCCCAGTCTTTCAAGGCTAATATCGGCGGGTGATCAAGAAGCCGCAAACAACAAGCTGAACCGCGGCATAGAGCTGTGCCTGTTGTTGTCGTTGCCAGCGGGTGCTGCTTTGTTCCTTATTCCGGAGCAGATTGTCATCGTGCTGTTTGAACACGGCATGTTCGAACGTGCCGATGCGCTGGCCACAGCCGCTGCACTTCAAGCCTATGCTGTTGGTGTGCCCGCGTTTGTTTTGAACAAGGTTATGTTACCGGGCTTTTTCGCGCGTAAAGACACAAAAACACCCATGTATTTCGCCATCGCCAGCATGGTGTTCTTTGTGGCGCTGGCTTTTGTATTCATTGGCCCATATGGCTTCGCTGGTGTGGCGTTGGCATCATCACTTGCCAGTATTTTCAACGTGGCCTTGTTGGCGGTTGGCTTGTCTGTGAAAGGCTATTGGCAGTTTGACGGGCGCTTACTTAAACGCAGTTCAAGCATTGTTGCTGCAAGTCTTGGCATGTCGCTTGTGCTGATGGTTTTGACATCAATGCTGGCTGGTTGGTTTGACGAGACTGTTGGCAGTACATTTGGCTGGCAGTTGCTGGGCCTTATGACTTTGGTGCTTGCTGGCGGTGTCTCGTTCTTCATACTGGCGGTTTTGACGAAAGCTGTGAAAAAATCTGATCTCAAGACTTTGAGGTCTTAGTAATTAACAGGTTTTATGAGAATTTGG